>NZ_CATNHG010000086.1:0-152196 GCF_950097965.1 Bacillus sp. T2.9-1 | reverse complement strand
TTCACTTTGCCTTACAGGGATTAAAAGGTTTTTAAAAAAGAAAAAGACGAAATTTTGATGAAAGAAAACATTTAGAAAACGGATACAAAATTAGAAGTTTTACTTTATAAAAAGGGAGCTAAAAAAAACTCCCACAAAAACTTGACTCAATCTATCTTACTTTCCAATTTTACTTCATCCAGAAATTCCGCTAAAATATATCATGTTAGTGAAGCGTTCAATCATACATAAATAACTACCTATATTGTTCAGTTAAGGATTGGTGAAAGGTATGGCAACTGAAAAGAAGAAGAAAAATGAAGTATGGGAATGGAGTAAAGCATTAATTATCGCTGTTTTACTCGCCTTTGTCATTCGATATTTTTTATTTGCTCCCATTGTAGTAGATGGAGAGTCTATGCAGTCAACATTGCTTGACCAAGATCGAATGATTGTAAATAAAATAAACTATAAAGTAAGTGAACCAAAGCGTTTTGATATTATTGTTTTTCACGCGCCAGAAGGCAAAGATTATATAAAAAGAGTAATTGGCTTGCCGGGAGATACGATTGAGTATCGAGATGATGTGTTATATGTCAATGGACAAGCTTATGAAGAGCCCTACTTGGAACATAATAAGGAAGGGCTAAATGGACTACTAACGGAGGATTTCACTGCAACCGTACCAGAGGATGAGTTATTTGTAATGGGTGACAACCGCAGAAATAGCAAAGATAGCCGCCATATTGGTACAATTGGCTATGATAAAATAATTGGCAGTACAAGTGTTGTATATTGGCCGATTTCCGATTTAAAAATAGTAGAATAATGTAAGTGGAAGAAATAGAGGTGCAAGATGACTATACAATGGTTCCCGGGGCATATGGCGAAAGCCAGAAGACAGGTAACGGAAAAATTAAAGCTGGTAGATATTATATTTGAATTAGTGGATGCGAGAATTCCTCAATCATCTCGAAATCCCATGATTGATGAAATCATCCAGCATAAACCGAGAATTGTGTTATTGAACAAAGCAGATATGGCAGATAAAGAACGTACAAAAGAATGGATAAACTACTTCAAAAAGCAAGGTATACAAGCGCTTGCGATTAATTCACACGCAGGGGTAGGAATGAAGGAAATTACTGCTTTAGCAAAAGTAGTTTTGGCGGAAAAATTTGATCGCATGAAAGCAAAAGGAATTAGACCACGAGCAATTCGAGCAATGATTGTCGGAATTCCGAATGCAGGTAAATCTACCCTGATTAATCGATTGGCGAAAAAAAACATTGCCAAAACAGGAAATACACCAGGTGTAACGAAAGCACAGCAATGGATTAAAGTAGGCAAAGAAATGGAGCTATTAGATACACCAGGAATATTATGGCCGAAATTTGAAGACCAAGAAGTTGGATTAAAGCTTGCTTTAACGGGAGCAATTAAAGATACTATTTTAAATTTACAAGATATTGCTATCTTTGGACTACGCTTTTTGGAAAAAGAATATCCAGAACGTTTAAAAGAAAGATATGATTTAGATACGATTCCAGAGGATACGGTTGAACTGTTTGATAAAATCGGCACATTTAGAGGAGCATTATCAGGCGGCGGTATGATTGACTATGATAAAGTGACAGAATTAATAATCCGTGATATCAGAAGTGAAAAATTTGGACCTTTGACATTTGAAAAAACAGAAGATATGTAAAAAGCTCTCAAAGAGAAGTGGCTAAAATCAGACACTTCTCTTTTCTATGTAAAGAGTAGGAGATAAATTTCTAATTTTCATAGTTATAAGGAGAGAAGAAATTTTGTGTCTGAAATGGAAAAATAACGGCCAACATTTTCGGAAGCGAAGTAAAAGCATACCGAACAGATTAAAATAAATAAAATCATCCATAAACCGATATAAATATCGAGGTGTAAAAAATGAAATTAGCAACGATGAAAGAAATAAAAGAGACGCTAGAAGGGATAAAGGAAGTTAATGACCCTTTTATCCTTGAATTACGAAAGGACGAGAGAAAAGGGGCTCAGAAGCTTCTAGAAGCATGGGAGAAGCGTATCGTAAAGGAACAGAAGCTTCATGACCATTTCGTCAAGATGAATCGTTATGAAATAGAAATAAGAAGCAAGGGATATACATATATTGCAGGCATTGATGAAGTAGGCAGAGGACCGCTTGCTGGACCTGTTGTCACAGCGGCCGTTATCCTTCCGGAAGGTTTTTACTTACCTGGTATCGACGATTCAAAGAAATTGTCAGAGAAAAAAAGAGAATTATTTTATGAGGTCATTAAAAATGAGGCAATTTCGATAGGGGTGGGAGTAATCTCACCTACAGAAATAGATCGAATTAATATTTATCAAGCAACAAAAAAGGGAATGTTAGAAGCGATTAATGAGCTTTCCCAAACGCCAGATTACTTACTTATTGATGCAATGAAATTAACCACTCCATACCCTAGCCAGTCCCTTATTAAAGGGGATAGTAAAAGTGTTTCAATTGCTGCGGCAAGCATTATTGCAAAAGTAACGAGAGATCGCATGATGAAAGAGTTACATGAAGATTATCCAGATTATCATTTTGCAAGCAATATGGGCTATGGCACACAGGAGCATCTAGTAGCTCTTAAGGAATGTGGTATTACGATTCACCATCGCAAGAGTTTTTCCCCTGTAAAAGAGATGGTGGAGAATATAAAATAGCTAATGGAATGGTTGTATTTCTGTGAAGGAAGAGAGGAGGAATAAGATGAATATTAACCATATTGTCCAAAATTTATTTCAAGAAAATCTTTTAAGTAGTAAACCCCTCGAATTAAGAGATGGGCAACTAGTATATGGGAAATTGTCTAAATTATTTCCTCAACAAATGGCAGAGGTACAAATAGGATCGCAAAAAATGCTTGCCAACCTAACCATTCCATTGACGGTTGATCAGAGTTATTGGTTTCAAGTTTCCATAACGAATGATAAGCCAGTTTTAAAAGTATTAACCCAAGCAAATGAAGCACCAACAGAAAAAGGAAATATGACTGGATTGCTTCATCAGCTAAATCTTCCTAATTCAAAGGAAAATCGAATGTTACTTCAGTATATACTTTCTAATAATCTACCAATTACGAAAGAAGCGATTGGAAACGTAAGAGAATGGCTACCGAGTTTTATTGGGAAACAAGATCTTTCGATTATTGGTCAAATGCTTGAAAGAGAGCTGCCTCTAACAAAAGAAGTATTTTCTAGTCTTACATCCTTACAATCAGATAAAGGATTTAGTGTCCTGATAGAGGAGTTGCAACACCAACTTTCTTCCCATAAAGTGAAGGAACCAATCTTAACCAATTTGCTTTCCAGTTTAACAGAGGGAGAAAATTTTTCCAAAGATAGTATGGTAGATACGATAAAAACTATAATTCATAAAATGGGCTATTCGTATGAAGCTGGATTATTAAAACGAACTCCGATGGAAGACGAACAAGCCTTTCATCAGGAAATGCTAAAGCCCATGCTACTAGAGTTAATGGGAAAAGACGTTCCAATAGCTGTGAAAGAGACAGCAGGACAACTGATCGATAAAATGACAGGCTATCAGCTTATGAGTCAGCAAACTGGTCCTATTATGCAGCTAGTTACAGAAATTCCCCTTCGTTTTTTCAACCAGCAGGTGGATGTAACGATGCAGTATAATGGCAGAAAAACGGAAGATGGCAAAGTGGATAGCAATTATTGTCGCATCCTTTTTTACTTAGAGCTTGCTCATATGAAGGATACGGTTATTGATTTAAATATCCAAAACCGAATCATGAATATGAGTATCCTTAATGATCAAGCAACTGAAATAATGCCAATAATAAAACAAAAGGAAGAGTCTTTAAAAGAAAGGCTTAGGGAGCTTGATTATAAACTGATGGCAGTTCATGTGAGACCTTTGACAAAAGAAGACAGGCCTATGTGGAGTCCTCAGCAAGCAATGCGAGTAAATGGTTACAAAGGAGTGGATCTTAAAATATGAACAAGCCTAGGCCTTTAAAACGAAAAGAAGCGATAGCGTTAACCTATGAGAAGCATAAACATTCAGCTCCTGCAGTTATTGCAAAAGGGAAAGGCTTAGTGGCTGAGCAAATACTTGAACGGGCGAAAAAAGAGAATATCCCGATTCAGGAAGATGCTTCGCTTGTAGAACTTCTAAGTAAATTAAATATAAATGAACAAATTCCAGAAGATTTATATATGGCAGTTGCTGAAGTGTTTGCATATATTTATTCATTAGAGAAGGAAACGACGAAAAAAGACGCTCCAAAAGGCAAAAAATGAAGAAAAAATATTTTTAAATGTAAAATATTTAAAGATAAAAGCCTTTTTTATAGACAAAGAAAGGTTTTTTCATTTAAAATGAAAGCGTGACCATATTTTTGTTTTTTCCAAATAGATAAATAAATCGTAAATCGCTTTTAGGAAAGCCTATTACTACAGTGAAAACGATTATTATGTCAAAAGGAGAAAACAAAAAAGAATGAAATAAATTTCATTCATTCGTTATAAGATGTATTAATGCAGTTGTCTCCAATTTTACAAAAAAGGGAAATCAAAGGGGTGTGGAAGCTTGAATATTCATGAATATCAGGGGAAAGAGATTTTAGAATTAAACGGCGTCTCAGTACCAAAAGGAAAAGTAGCTTTTACAGTAGAAGAGGCAGTGCGAGCTGCAGAAACATTAAACAGTGATGTATGGGTAGTGAAAGCACAAATCCATGCAGGTGGTCGAGGGAAAGCTGGTGGAGTAAAGGTTGCAAAAAGTTTGGAAGAAGTACAGACTTATGCATCAGATATATTGGGCAGCACATTGGTTACCCATCAAACAGGACCAGAAGGAAAATTAGTAAAACGATTATTAATAGAAGAAGGCTGCAGGATCAAGAAGGAATATTACATAGGATTTGTCGTGGACCGTGCAACATCTCGAATCGTATTAATGGCTTCTGAAGAGGGTGGTACAGAAATTGAGGAAATCGCAGAGAAGTACCCAGAGAAGATTGTCAAAGAAGTTATTGATCCAGTAACTGGTCTTACTCCGTTTCAAGCACGTCGGGTTGCATTTGCAATTAATATCCCAAGCAAGCAAGTAAATAAAGCAGTTGCATTTATGACTGGTTTATATAAAGTATTTGTAGACAAAGACTGCTCGATTGCTGAAATTAATCCACTTGTGCTAACAGAGGATGGAAATATTATGGCGTTGGATGCAAAGTTGAATTTTGATTCAAATGCCCTTTATAGACATAAAGATATTGTAGCATATAGAGATTTAGATGAAGAAAACGAGAAAGAATTAGAAGCGTCTAAATATGATCTAAGCTATATTGCCTTAAATGGAAATATTGGCTGTATGGTAAATGGTGCTGGACTTGCTATGGCAACGATGGATATTGTTAAGCATTATGGCGGAGAACCGGCAAACTTTTTAGATGTTGGGGGCGGCGCAACAGCAGAAAAAGTAACAGAAGCGTTTAAAATCATTTTGTCTGATTCAAAAGTAAAGGGAATTTTTGTTAATATTTTTGGTGGCATTATGAAATGTGATGTTATCGCAACAGGAATTGTGGAAGCTGCAAAGCAGGTCAGCCTTCATGTGCCGCTTGTTGTTCGCCTAGAAGGAACAAACGTAGACTTAGGCAAAAAGATTCTTCGGGAATCAGGTGTGGATATTATAGCAGCAGAATCGATGGCTGATGGTGCTGAGAAAATTGTAACCTTAGTAGAACAAGGAGGGAAATAAGCATGAGTGTTTTTATTAATAAAGATACAAAGGTCCTTGTCCAAGGAATAACTGGTGCAACAGCACTTTTCCATACAACACAAATGATTGAATATGGTACAAAGATCGTTGGGGGCGTAACTCCAGGAAAAGGCGGTACAACGGTAGAAGGAGTACCTGTTTTTAATACCGTGAAAGATGCTGTAGAAGTTACGGAAGCAAATGCATCGGTTATTTATGTACCAGCTCCATTTGCGGCAGATGCGATATTAGAAGCGGTTGATGCAGAACTTGATTTAGTAATTTGTATTACAGAGCATATTCCTGTTCTTGATATGGTGAAAGTAAAACGCTATATGGAAGGGAAAAAGACTAGATTAATAGGTCCGAACTGTCCTGGGGTAATTACACCTGAAGAATGTAAGATTGGGATTATGCCAGGATATATCCATAAGAAGGGCCATGTAGGGGTTGTTTCTCGTTCAGGTACCTTAACATATGAAGCTGTTCATCAGCTTTCCCAGGCTGGTATTGGCCAATCTACGGCAGTAGGAATTGGCGGAGATCCAGTAAATGGAACAGATTTTATTGATACACTAAAGGCATTTAATGAAGATGAAGAAACGTATGCAGTAATTATGATTGGAGAAATCGGTGGTACTGCAGAAGAAGAAGCGGCAAGATGGGTAAAAGCAAATATGACGAAGCCGGTAGTAGGATTCATCGGCGGGCGCACTGCACCACCAGGTAAGCGAATGGGGCATGCTGGTGCAATCATCTCAGGTGGAAAAGGAACGGCGGACGAAAAAATTAGCGTTCTATCAGAATGTGGCATAAAAGTAGCGCCAACTCCATCTGATATGGGAGCTACATTGATAGAGGTATTAAAAGAGCAGTCTTTATACGAAAAATGTAAAACACATGAAGTAGTTACAAAATAAAAAAGAAATCTAGTCTTATTTTGCAAATAAGGCTAGGTTTTTTCGTGATATTTTTTTAAGATTAGTTAGGAAGATATGTAATCTGCGGATTTACAAATGCAAACAGTGAAAATGAATACTAGGCATAATCCAAAAAACTATTTATAATGAAGGAAGATAATTCCTTATTTATGAAGTGTTTTTCGTCTTCCTTTTGTATGTTAGCTAATTTTTTGTGAAATAGTAGACAAGTGAAAGGAAGAAAAGATGGAAATTGTAAACAAAACATTAATTAAGCTACATCACTGTCGAGGAATTAGTTGGAAAATAATAGGGAGTCTTCTGAAAGAAGATCCTACTCTTCAGTTGCATAAAATCCCTTCCTTTTTATCCTCGTTACCTCCTAATGTTGAAAAGGAAATAGTGGAAACAATCCATTCGAATTATGTGGAAGAGCTAATGAACCAGTATCGTTACAATCATATCCACACTATTCCTTTTTTTGATCCATTATATCCACCCCTTCTAAAAGAAATCTACCAGCCGCCTTGGGTTCTTTATGCAAAAGGAGATCTTTCCTTGCTTCAATCGAAAAAAAAGCTAGCGATTGTTGGTTCCCGTTTAGCAACTACCTACAGTACGAAAGTGATGCAACAGCTTCTAAAAGAACTAGTAGAGGAGAAAATCACCATAGTAAGTGGTCTAGCCCACGGGGTAGATTCTATAGCCCATAAGCTTACTATTGATCATGGGGGTAAAACAATTGGCGTTATTGCGGGAGGCCTTTTTCATATTTATCCAAAAGAAAACCGCGAGCTAGCCGGAGAAATGATGAAAGATCATCTCGTGCTATCTGAATATCCCCCATTAACAAAACCACTTAAATGGCAATTTCCAATGAGAAATCGCATTATTAGCGGCTTAAGTAACGGAACCCTCGTGGTAGAAGCGAAGCAGAAAAGTGGCTCCTTAATCACCGCTAATTTTGCCGTCAATGAAGGGCGAGACGTATTTGCTATACCAGGAAATATCTTTAGTCCCTATTCAGTTGGCCCGAATGAATTGATTCAACAAGGCGCAAAGCCCGTACTCGTAGCGAATGATATAATAGAAGAATGGAAGCATTTAGAATAAGTAAAAGCCTCTAATTTATTTATATAAAAATAGTTTTTAATCTCTATTTTATCAATTGAAAAATAATCATTATCACAATAGGCAAATGAAAATAGTTTTCAATGCGAAAGGAAAGTGTTACGCTATAAACATAAAATTATTTAAGGAATTATCTTTTTTTATTTAAATTTTAATTGTTTTATCGGTTAATACTTGTACATTCGAGCAGACTGTGTGAAGTGGACACAAGCTGCGGAATTAGAAAGCAACCCTATTAGAAGCAGAAATAATCTTTCCATAAATTAGGGATTATTCATGAAACTTTAAAAAAAACTATTGCTATTTTTAGAAATTTGTTATACATTTTGCAACGTATAGATATTTAACCCGAAAAATTTACATAAATAAAGAGAGTGAAAACGTTTACTAGTTATCGGAATGTTTGACAAATCAAAACATAGTATACAATAATAGTGAATATTTAAATCCCTCTTAAGGAGGACAGTGGATGTCAGATTTTTTAGTAATCGTTGAGTCACCAGCAAAAGCAAAGACAATAGAACGATATTTAGGAAAAAAATTTAAAGTGAAAGCATCAATGGGACATATTAGAGATTTACCTAAAAGTCAAATGGGTGTTGATATAGAAAAACAATTTGAGCCAAAGTACATAACAATCCGCGGAAAAGGTCCTATTTTAAAGGATCTAAAAACAGCAGCAAAAAAAGCGAAGAAAATTTATTTAGCAGCTGACCCGGATCGCGAAGGGGAAGCAATTGCATGGCATTTAGCTAATAGCTTAAATGTGGACATTGAATCAGATTGTCGTGTTGTTTTCAATGAAATCACAAAAGACGCTATTAAAGAGTCATTTAAGCACCCAAGAGCGATTAATATGGACTTAGTGGATTCACAGCAGGCAAGAAGGGTTTTAGACAGATTAGTTGGATATAATATTAGTCCGCTATTATGGAAAAAAGTAAAAAAAGGACTGAGTGCAGGAAGAGTACAATCAGTTGCTGTACGTCTCATCATTGAAAGAGAGCGAGAAATCAAAGCATTTGTACCAGAAGAATACTGGTCTATTGAAGGTAGCTTTATTAAAGGGAAAAATAACTTTGAAGCATCCTTTTATGGAATAAATGGAGAGAAAATCGAACTTCATTCAGAAGAAGATGTTAAGAAAATAACTAGTCAACTAAAAGATAATAAATTTACAGTAGATAAAGTCAGTAAAAAAGAACGAAAGAGAAATCCCGCTGTTCCATTTACTACATCATCTCTCCAACAGGAAGCTGCCCGTAAATTAAATTTCCGTGCGAAGAAAACAATGATGTTAGCACAGCAATTATATGAAGGAATAGATCTTGGTAAAGAAGGAACAGTTGGTTTAATTACGTATATGAGAACCGACTCAACTAGAATTTCCGAGGTTGCCCAAGGAGAAGCATTTGAATTTATAAACAGCAATTATGGGAAAGAATATACAAGAGACGAGAAGAAAAAAGAGAAAAAGAATGCAAAGGTACAAGATGCCCATGAAGCAGTTCGTCCAACTAGCATTGGTCGAGAGCCAAATAAGGTAAAGGAATTTTTATCCCGAGATCAATTTCGGTTATATAAGTTGATTTGGGAAAGATTTATTGCTAGCCAAATGGCATCAGCTATAATGGATACAATGAGTGTCGATCTATCAAACGGCGACGTAAAATTCCGTGCAAACGGCTCAAAAATTAAGTTCCCTGGCTTTATGAAAGTTTATGTGGAAGGCACAGATGATAACGTTGATGAAAAAGACCGCCAGCTTCCTGATTTAAAGGAAGGGGACACGGTATTAAATAAAGATATTGAAACAAAGCAGCATTTCACCCAGCCACCTCCACGTTATACAGAAGCGAGACTAGTAAGAACGCTAGAAGAATTAGGTATAGGAAGACCATCAACATTTGCTCCAACCCTTGATACTATTCAAAAGCGGGGTTATGTAGCACTTGATAATAAACGATTTATTCCAACTGAATTAGGAGAAATCGTCTTAGAATTAATCTTGGAATTTTTCCCAGAAATATTAAACATTGAATTTACTGCCAATATGGAACAAGATTTAGATAATATTGAGGCAGGTAAAGTCGATTGGGTAAAAGTAATTGATGAATTCTATCAAACGTTTGAGAAAAGATTAGAAGTAGCTGAACAAGAAATGCAGACGATAGAAATAAAAGATGAACCAGCAGGAGAGGATTGCGAAGAATGCGGACATCCGATGGTTTATAAAATGGGCCGATATGGAAAGTTCATGGCTTGCAGCAATTTCCCGGATTGCAGAAATACGAAAGCGATCGTGAAGGATATTGGAGTAAAATGTCCGAAGTGCCATGAAGGGAATATAATTGAAAGAAAAAGTAAGAAGCGCAGAATCTTTTATGGTTGCGATCGTTTTCCGGAATGTGATTTTATTTCATGGGATAAGCCACTTCAAAGACCTTGTCCGAAATGCGAAAACATGTTAGTAGAGAAGAAGTTGAAAAAAGGGGTTCAAGTACAGTGCGTAAACTGTGATTATAAAGAAGAGCCACAAAGCTAACGAGGTTTCGTATAAAGATAATCGATCTACTTCGAAAATAACATTAAAGTAATGGTTCCGAGGGTGAGTGATGTGCTCACTCTCTTGTCAATTACTAACATATTATCTTTTGTGTATTTTCCTAAATATAATATATATGGAAGAAAAAGTAGTGGAAATTCGATTATATAAAAAAATATTTATTCTCTTGAAGTAGAAACTTTTCATTCTTTCATTCGTATAGTAAAATGCTATGAGTAATGACTTCATAAAAGTTGCGATTGTCTTTCGTGTTTTCCATGATTATTTAAATGTCTTGCTTTTAAATAGAAGGATGGTTCCTATATTTTAAGATTAGCTTTACAAATCGAAGGGAAAAGGAAGAAATAAACATGAAATGAAAGGATTGTCACAAACAATTCGGAACTTTGTGAAAAATGTGTAAATTTATTGCTTGTAGATAAAAAGTATGATAATATGATGAAGCCATTGTGAGGTGAGGGTATGAAACAGGAATTAAACAATCATGTTCAGGCATTTATTACCTATTTACAGATTGAAAAAAATTACTCACCATATACAATAGAATTTTATATGCAAGATATTGACCAATTTTTTCGCTTTATGAAAGATCAAGTAATAGACAAGTTAGATGACGTAAGTCCTTCTGATGTAAGAATATACTTAACAGAGCTTTTTTCACAGCAATTAGCAAGAAAGACGATTGCGCGGAAAATATCTAGTTTGAGAAGTTTTTATCGATTTTTGCTAAGGGAGAAGGAAGTAGGCAATAATCCGTTTTCTGCCGTATCGATTCCTAAGCTGGAAAAGAGATTACCTGATTTTTTCTATGAGGAAGAATTGCAGCAACTCTTTTTATCATGTGATACAAACACACCCCTTGGGCTAAGAAATAAAGCATTGCTTGAATTATTGTATGCGACAGGCATTCGTGTTGGAGAATGTACAAAAATTCAATTAAGCGATATTGATTTTAGTGTTTCTACCGTATTGGTTAGGGGAAAAGGACAAAAGGAGCGCTATGTTCCATTTGGTAGCTTTGCTCATCAAGCTCTTGAAGCGTACATAAAAACTGGTAGGAATAAACTGATGAAAGATAATTCATCTCATTCTTATTTGTTTGTTAATTATCGCGGAGGAATTTTAACAGATAACGGAGTTCGTGATATCTTAAATAAAATGATGGATACTTCATCCTCACAGGGAAAAATTCATCCCCATAAATTGAGACATTCATTTGCAACTCATTTGTTGGCAAATGGTGCAGATATGAGAACGGTTCAAGAATTATTAGGTCATGCATTTTTAACATCAACTCAAATATATACTCATGTAACAAATGAGTATTTAAAAAAGACATATATGTCTTATCATCCTAGGGCATAGTCATTTGGATAAGGAGGAAGTAACATGTCTGAAATGCCACAATTTCATGCAACAACTATTTTTGCGGTAAAACATAAAGGGAAGTCAGCAATGTCCGGTGATGGTCAGGTTACACTAGGGAATGCTGTTGTGATGAAACACACTGCCCGGAAGGTAAGAAAGCTTTTTAACGGGAAAGTAATTGCAGGATTTGCGGGATCAGTTGCGGATGCCTTTACCCTTTTCGAACTATTTGAAGGGAAATTAGATGAGTTTAATGGGAACTTACAGCGTGCATCGGTGGAGCTTGCGAAGCTATGGCGCAGTGATAAAGTTCTTAGAAAACTGGAAGCGATGCTGATCGTTATGAATGAAACAGACCTATTATTAGTATCTGGAACAGGCGAAGTAATTGAACCAGATGATGGTATACTTGCAATTGGTTCTGGCGGAAACTATGCACTTGCTGCAGGTAGAGCGCTCAAAACTTATTCTGGAGATAATCTTTCTGCATACGACATTGCGAAGGCTGCTCTAGAGATTGCTGGTGAAATTTGTGTGTATACAAATAATAATATCATCGTGGAAGAATTATAGGGGAGGATTTTTAATATGCAAAAAAGTGCTAGTTTAACACCTCGTCAAATAGTAGAGCGCCTTGATCAATATATTGTTGGACAAAAGGATGCCAAAAAAGCGGTTGCTGTTGCTTTAAGAAACCGTTTTCGCAGAAGCTTGCTGGATGAAAAGCTTAGAGATGAAATCAATCCAAAAAATATTTTAATGATGGGGCCAACTGGTGTCGGCAAAACAGAAATAGCAAGAAGGATTGCTAAGATTGTTAACGCGCCATTTGTTAAAGTAGAAGCAACTAAGTTTACGGAAGTAGGTTATGTCGGACGTGATGTAGAATCAATGGTTCGTGATCTTGTTGAAACATCTGTACGCTTAGTGAAAGAAGAAAAGATGTTTCAAGTTAGAGAGAGAGCAGAAGTTGCTGCAAATAATCGACTTGTTGAATTATTGGTTCCTTCTGCTGCAAAGAAAACCTCGAACTACAAGAATCCTTTGGAAATGCTTTTTGGCGGTGGAGCTACAGATACAGACGAAGAAGAGTCAACTGTGGAAGAAACTAGTAAGTCAGAAAAAAGAAAGATAGTAAAAGAAAAGCTTGCCTTAGGCGAACTAGAAGACGAAGTAGTAACGGTAGAAGTAGAAGAACAACAGCCTTCTATGTTTGATATGCTTCAAGGTTCTGGCATAGAGCAAATGGGAATGAATATGCAGGATGCCTTAAGTAGTTTTATGCCGAAGAAAAAGAAAAAGCGCAAATTAACGGTTAGAGAAGCAAGAAGCGTTTTAACAAACGAAGAAGCGCAAAAACTAATCGATATGGACGAGGTTACACAGGATGCTCTCGTTCGTGCAGAACAAATGGGTATAATCTTTATCGATGAAATCGATAAGATTGCTAGCAAGTCAAATGGCAGTTCTTCAGCGGATGTTTCAAGAGAAGGTGTGCAGCGAGACATTTTACCTGTAGTGGAAGGATCGACAGTCGTAACAAAATACGGTTCGGTTAAAACGGATCATGTCTTATTTATTGCTGCAGGTGCTTTCCATATGTCTAAGCCATCTGATTTAATCCCAGAATTACAAGGAAGATTTCCGATTCGTGTTGAGCTTACGAAACTAACAGTAGATGATTTCTATCGTATACTTGTGGAGCCAGACAATGCATTGATTAAGCAATATCAAGCATTATTGCAAACAGAAGGTATAGAAATTGAATTTTCTGACGAAGCTATTCGTAAGATAGCTGAAGTAGCTTATGAAGTAAATCAAAATACAGATAATATCGGTGCGCGTAGACTTCATACAATTCTAGAAAAACTATTAGAAGACTTGTCTTTCGAAGCACCAGAAATAACAATGGAAAAAATAACGATTACTCCGAAGTATGTGGAGGAGAAGTTAGGAGCCATCTCAAGAAATAAAGATTTAAGTCAATTTATACTATAATTTTGTAGAACTAAAATATACTCCTGAAAAGGTAACGGTATAAGTAGACATAGATTATTTCAAGTGTTGGTTTGAGTTAACAGGAGGAATATGAAATGGATTTATTAACGAAAACAAGAAAAATAAACGCAATGCTGCAAAGAGCTGCAGGTAAGCCAGTAAACTTTAAGGAAATGTCTGAAACGTTAAGTGACGTTATCGAAGCAAATATTTTCGTTGTGAGCAGAAGAGGGAAATTACTAGGGTTTGCAGTTAATCAGCAAATTGAAAATGATCGCATGAAAAAGATGCTTGAAGATCGCCAATTCCCAGAGGAATATACAAATAGCTTGTTTAACATTCAAACAACTTCAAGTAATTTAGAAATCGAAAGTGAGTATACTGCTTTCCCAGTTGAGAATAAAGAATTATTTGCGAAAGGTCTTACTACCATTGTACCTATTATCGGTGGTGGCGAAAGACTTGGAACATTAATTCTTGCAAGATTACAAGAACAATTCCATGATGATGATTTAATTCTTGCAGAATATGGTGCTACAGTAGTTGGAATGGAAATTCTTCGTGAAAAAGCAGAAGAAATCGAAGAAGAAGCAAGAAGCAAAGCTGTTGTTCAAATGGCGATCAGCTCTTTATCTTATAGTGAATTAGAAGCAATCGAGCATATTTTTGAAGAGTTAAATGGTAACGAAGGTTTATTAGTAGCTTCTAAAATTGCAGACCGTGTTGGTATTACAAGATCTGTGATTGTAAATGCATTGCGTAAATTAGAAAGTGCTGGCGTTATTGAGTCGCGTTCTTTAGGAATGAAAGGTACTTATATTAAAGTGATAAATGACAAGTTCTTATTAGAGCTTGAGAAATTAAAAACAAATAAATAAAAAGTATCTATTGAATATTCATTAATAAAACAGATGACGATAAAAAACCTTTTCAAATCATTGGAAAGGTTTTTTTGCGTTATATGAGCAGGAAGAAAGATTAACATGTTGGTTCGATTATACTATTAGCTATCGTTCGACAAAAACTGCGGATTTTCCAATTATTTTTCATTTACATTACAGAGTAATAACATGTATATATGTGTACATAGCCAATTAATCATATCGATTAGTAACTAATAACCATGAAAATAGTAACGGTAAAGGTTCGAAAAACACCAACTCATACCCGTTTTTAGGAATAATTATGTCAATTATGAACTAAAATAGGTAAAAAGCATCATTAAAATTATCCTCTTTTCCATAGACATATTATTGCAAATTCATTAAAATTAAATCTATCATGTAAAAAAAACGTCACAAAAAAACAAAATTCAACAATTTTCTCAAAATTCGTTTCTCGAGGTGTAAAAAATTGAATCTTTTTTCTAATACAATAACAACCTTAGAAAATGCAATAAATTACTCCAATCAAAAGCAAAAGGTTATAGCACAAAATATAGCAAATGTAGATACACCAAACTATAAAGCGAAGACAGTGACTTTTAAAGATTCGTTATCTAGTGCTATGAATGCAAATGTCACAAATAGTAAGCATATGTCTTTTTCCGCTAACAATGCTTCAACAACAGTCGTTTCCAAAAGTGGAGTTACTTATAATAACAGCGGTAATAGTGTAGATATGGATAAAGAAATGACAGACCTTGCGACAAACCAAATATATTACAATGCGTTAATTGATCGAATTAGTGGGAAATTTAGTTCGCTTGAAAATGTAATTAGAGGAGGGAAGTAAACATGACTATTTTTAATAGTATAAACACTACTGCCTCTGCTTTAACTGCTCAACGGTTAAGAATGGATGTTATATCTTCCAATATGGCAAATGTAGATACAACAAGAGGTAAATTAGTAGATGGAGAGTGGGAGCCATACAAACGAAAACAAGTTGTTTTTCAAGAGCAAGAAGGTTCGTTTGCTTCCCATTTGAATGCTGCAAGAGGAACAAGCTCAGATACAGGTTCAGGAGTTAAGGTATCTAAAATTGTAGAGGACGAAACACCATTTGAGATGGTTTATGATCCGGAAAATCCAGATGCAGATGAAAATGGGTATGTAAGTATGCCGAATGTAGATCCTTTGCGGGAAATGGTTGATTTAATGAGTGCCTCTAGGTCATATGAAGCCAATGTCACTGTTTTAAATGCTTCTAAGAGTATGTTAATGAAAACATTAGAAATTGGTAAATAAAAACGAATAGGAGTAATGAAATGGAACCTTTAAATTTTTCTGCAGTATCTTCTGCATTTCCATTAACAAATACAGCAACTATTAATAAAACATCTGTTGCAAATGCACAAAAAAACTTTGCGTCCTTTTTAAAAGATTCCATTAACAGTGTGAACCAGGCACAAAATGAATCAGATGCGCTAACAGATAAGCTAGCAAGAGGAGAGAACGTCGATTTATCTCAAGTAATGATTGCATCTCAAAAGGCTAGCATTACGATGCAAGCTACAATGGAAATACGTAATAAAGCAGTAGAAGCTTATCAGGAAATAATGCGAATGTCAGTGTAATAGTATGACTGTTTTCAAAAAACGAAGTGGGAGGATAAGAGGGTAACTCTTTCCTTCCCGTAAAAAAGCAAGTGTCCATGCGATTAACGGGCTTCGATGAAAAAGAAAACAATCTTGAGAAAACTGACGACATAATAAGATGGGCGGTTATTACCTAAACAAAATTATGGTAGCCGGGGGAAGAGAATGAAAGAGAATCTAAATAAAATATTTAATCCTTTAAAAGAGTATTGGCAAAGTCGTTCAAAAAAGCAAAAGACTGTCATAACAAGTAGCGGACTTTTGCTTCTTCTAGTTGTTATATTTTCAGCTTATTTTTTTACGAGAGTAACATTAGTGCCACTTTACAGTAATTTAACACCTTCTGAAACAGGAGCTATCAAAGAGAGTCTTGATAGTAGAGGTATAACTTCTGAAATTTCTAATGGGGGTACGGTTATTAGTGTTCCAAAAGAAGTAGTAGATACATTGAAAGTTGAACTTGCAGCAGAAGGAATACCACAGTCAGGTAGCATAGACTACTCTTTTTTTAGCGAAAATGCAAGCTTTGGAATGACAGATAATGAATTTAATGTATTAAAATTGGATGCCCTCCAGACAGAAATTGCAAATCTAATAAAAGGTGTGGAAGGGATTAATGACGCGAATGTTGTTATCACTTTACCAGAAGAAAGTGTATTTGTTTCTGATCAAGGAGGAGAAGCTACAGCCTCTATCGTGTTAAATACAAAACCAGGCTATAACTTCTCAGAAAATCAAATAAAAGGGTTATATACACTCGTGTCCAAAAGTGTACCAAACCTTCCTACAGATAATATCGTCATTACTAACCAGAACTTTGAGTATTTTGACTTAAATTCTTCAAATAATTCTGCGACAGATACTTTTACTGCGCAAAATAATGTAAAAAAACAAATTGAACGTGATATTCAAAGACAAGTACAAACCATGCTAGGAACGTTAATGGGTCAAGATAAGGTCGTTGTATCTGTTACTGCTGATATTGACTTTACCCAAGAAAACAGAGAAGAAAACCTAGTAACGCCTGTTGATGAAGAAAATATGGCAGGAATTGAAATAAGCGCCCAAAATATTACGGAAACATATACAGGGGAAAATGCTGCTAATGGGGGGGTTGTCCAGGCAGAAGACGAGACAGATACAACAACTTATAATACAGAAACAGGATCCGGTAATGGAGACTATGAAAAAGTCGAAGAAACCGTAAATAGTGAAGTAAATCGTATAAAAAAACAAATTGTTGAAAGTCCATATAAAATTCGTGATTTAGGTATACAAGTCATGGTAGAACCACCTGATGCTAATGATACTACTTCCTTACCACAGGAAAGCATTGATGATATTTCCAATATTTTAGGAACAATCGTTCGTACATCTATTGATAAAACGTCAACTGGTGGAGAACTGACGGATGAAGATATCCAAAGCAAGATTGCTGTGTCCGTTCAGCCGTTCAATGGAAAAACACAAGCAACAGAGGTAGTACAAACATCAATTCCTTGGTGGATTTATGCTGTTGGAGGAGCATTGCTTGCGATTATTATTCTATTAATCTTCTTATTTATGAATGCAAGAAAGAAAAAGAAACAAGAAGATGTGGAAGAAATTATTCAACCAGTTACTCCTGTTAAGGATATCAATGAAGAACAAGAAAATGAGGGGTCAATCAGAAGAAAGCAGCTTGAAAAAATGGCAAAAGAAAAACCAGAGGAATTTGCAAAATTACTACGTACATGGATAACAGAAGATTAAGGAGTGTTGTTAAATGGCAAGAAAAGAATCAAATGAATTATCCGGCAAGCAAAAGGCAGCCATTCTCCTTATATCATTAGGTCCTGATGTTGCAGCTTCGGTTTATAAACATTTAAGTGAGGATGAAATTGAACGATTATCACTTGAGATATCAGGAGTTAGAAAAGTGGAGAATACTTCTAAAGAAACGGTGTTAGAAGAATTTCATAATATTGCACTTGCTCAAGATTATATTTCTCAAGGCGGTATTGGATATGCAAAAACGGTGTTGGAGAAGGCTCTTGGAGAAGAACAAGCGTCTATCATCTTAAACAGATTAACTTCTTCTCTCCAAGTAAGACCTTTTGATTTTGCGAGAAAAGCCGATCCGAGCCAAATATTAAATTTTATTCAAAATGAACATCCACAGACAATTGCTCTTATCTTATCGTATTTGGATCCAACGCAAGCAGGGCAAATTCTATCTGAACTGCCACAGGAAGTACAAGCAGATATTGCCAGAAGAATTGCGGTAATGGATAGTACTTCACCAGAAATAATTAATGAAGTGGAACAAGTTTTAGAAAGAAAGCTATCTAGCACTGTTACACAAGACTATACACAAACGGGTGGCATTGAAGCTGTCGTTGAAGTGCTAAATGGAGTAGACAGAGCAACAGAACGGACGATTTTAGACGCGCTTGAAATTCAAGATCCAGAATTAGCAGAAGAAATTAAGAAGAGAATGTTTGTCTTTGAGGATATTGTTACATTGGATAACAGAGCAATCCAAAGAATTATTCGTGATTGTGAAAATGAAGATCTTATGCTTGCTCTTAAAGTTTCTGGAGATGAAGTGAAAGAGATTGTCTATAGCAATATGTCGACAAGAATGGCTGAATCCTTTAAAGAAGAAATGGAATTTATGGGGCCAGTTCGCTTAAAGGATGTAGAAGAAGCACAATCAAGAATTGTTGCAGTTATTAGACGACTTGAGGATGCTGGAGAAATTGTAGTTGCCCGCGGCGGAGGAGATGATATCATTGTCTAGGTTAATTAAGTCAAGATATTCCAATCCTGATGCTAAGAAAGAGAAACTAATTTCAATTAAGTATATAGATACCTTCGATTCTGACTTTGAACAATCAAGGGAAGTAACACAAACGGAATATAACAACATAATAGCTACTGCACAGAAAGAAGCAGAAGAAATAAAGAGACTCGCCTTAGCTGAAGCTGAACAAATAAGTCTTCAGCTTTCAGAAGAAAGGCAAAATTGGGAATTAGAAAAAGCACAATTAATAGAAAACGCGAAGCAAGACGGCTATCAGGCAGGATTTGAGACAGGTAAAAACGCTGGATACAAGGAAGCATATAGTTATATCCAACAAGCGAAGGATACTGTAATAGCATCCAAGACAGATTATGAAAAGTATCTACAATCTGCTGAAAGCACTATTTTAGAGCTAGCTATTGAAGTGGCAGGGAAAATAATGAACAACAAGATAAAGGAAGACGAGCAACATTTCATTCCTCTTGTCCAGCATGCCTTAAAAGAAGTAAGAAAACAAAGAGAAATACAATTACATGTTAACCCTATCCATTACGAAATGGTAGTAGCAGAAAAAGAGGAGCTGCTCCAATTATTTCCGATAAAGCCTAGTCTATTTATTTTTCCGGATGAATCAATGGAGGAAAATGGCTGTATCATTGAAACAGCAACTGGTCGTTTGGATGCTAGTGTAGATACACAATTACTCATGATTAAAGAAACACTACTTGAAATATTGGAGAGTGAGGAAGGATGAAAGCACAGGCTTTATTAAGCACCATTTCGTCCATTGACTCTTATAAGCAATATGGTCGTGTGAAAAAAGTAGTCGGATTAATGATAGAGTCACAAGGTCCAGAAAGCTCGATTGGGGATGTTTGCAATATTCATATTGGCACAAAGCATAAACGGATTATTAAAGCAGAAGTGGTCGGATTTAATGATGAAAATATTATTTTGATGCCATACACAACAGTTAATGATATTTCACCAGGGTGCCTAGTTGAAGCTTCTTCTGAGCCATTAGAAATAAAGGTTGGACCAGGATTAATCGGAATGGCTGTTGATGCATTAGGAGTGCCTTTAGATGGTTCGTTGCTGCCAAAAGGGTTAAAGTCTGTTCCAATTGATCAGGAGCCCCCTAACCCAATGACAAGACCACCTATATCTCAATCGATGGAAGTGGGTGTTCGATTAATTGATGGGCTACTAACGGTCGGAACTGGCCAAAGACTTGGGATTTTTGCAGGTAGTGGTGTCGGAAAAAGTACGTTATTAGGAATGATTGCACGAAATACAAAAGCAGATTTGAATGTTATTGCTTTAATTGGAGAACGTGGAAGAGAAGTACGTGAATTTATTGAACGTGATTTAGGACCAGAAGGTTTAAAAAGGTCGATTGTTGTCGTTGCGACATCTGATCAGCCAGCACTAATGAGAATAAAGGGTGCTTATACAGCTACAGCCATTGCAGAGTATTTTCGAGATAAGGGGTTAAACGTCATGCTGATGATGGATTCTGTTACACGGGTAGCAATGGCACAACGGGAAGTCGGTCTAGCTATTGGAGAACCACCAACTACGAAAGGGTATACCCCTTCTGTATTTGCGATACTGCCTAAGCTTTTAGAACGAACAGGGACAAATGAATATGGTAGTATAACAGCCTTTTATACCGTATTAGTTGATGGGGATGATATGAATGAACCAATCGCAGATACGGTGCGTGGAATCTTGGATGGGCATTATGTCTTAGATCGGGCGCTTGCGAATAAAGGACAATATCCAGCCGTCAATGTCCTGAAGAGTGTTAGTCGGGTAATGAATCATATAGTGCCCAAAGAACATGTGAAAGCTGCAGAGCGATTGCGGGAGCTTCTTAGTACCTATATGAATTCCGAAGATTTAATCAATATAGGTGCTTATAAGAAAGGTTCTTCTAAAGAAATCGATACGGCAATTCGATTGTATCCAAGTATTCTATCTTATATAAAGCAGGCTACAGATGAGAAGGTTTCAATTGAGGAAAGCCTCCATTCCTTATTAACTTTAATTGGAACTGAGGGATAAAAGATGAGTTATCAATTTAAATTTGAAAAAATCTTAACTATTCGAGAAAGAGAAAAAGAAGAAGCTAGCTCGGCTTATAATCAATCAGTAACTAGATTTGAAGAGGCTGCTGAAAAACTGTATGAGCTATTAAAAAGAAAAGAAGAGCTAGAAGCATATCAAGCTGACAAAATGGCGACAGGTTTATCTGTTCAAGAAATTAGACATCACCAGCAATTTGTGGGCAATTTAACAAAAACTATCGAACATGCACAAAAAATGGTGCAAAATGCACGAAATTCGATGGTTTATTTTCAAGAAAAAATGCTAGAAAAAAATATCGAAGTCAAAAAATTTGTGAAGATAAAAGAAAAAGATCATTCCAATTATTTAGCGTTAGAAAAAGCAGAAGAGGCAAAACAAATGGACGATATTTCGCTTCAACAATATATGCAACATGAAAAGGTGGGTGGTTAAATGGAAAACTCATGGGAAGAAAAAAAGAAGCCATTTAATTTTTTCCAGCGTTTTCTTATGGTTGCTATCATTCCAAGCCTGTTTGCAGTCATTGTCCTTGTGTTATTGCTCATGTATTCGGGAGCAGATATTGCAGAAAAGGGAAAAGAGTTACTAAATACGATTCCTTTTCTAAATGAAGAAAAAAAGTCGACGGATAAATTGCTAGAAAATAATAAAAATACGATTGTCTCCTTACAAACAAAGCTGGAAGAACGGGAAGAGCAAATAAAATCGTTAGAGTCCCAGTTAGAAAACAGTGAAAATAGAATTCAATCTGTCAATTCGGAAAAAGAAAAATTACAGAGTGAGCTAACTTCTCTTCAGTCTGCTCAAGAAGAAACAAAAAAGGCAGTTGCTGAAATTGTGAAGACATATGATACAATGTCGCCTAAAAATGCTGCGGCCATCTTGTCAGAAATGAGTGAAAGCGAAGCATTGAAAATTTTGGCAGAGCTTAAACCAGCAAAACTTGCGTCGATATTAGAGAAAATGGAACCATCCATTGCTTCAAAATATACGGAGCTTTTAGCCGCTAATACAACGGTAAATCCTTAAGTAAAAGGTTTTCGACTTGAAAGGGGGTGAAAAATTGCAGCTAGGAATGATTAATTCATTGAGAAAAATGGAATTAGCAAGTGGTAGTCAAGGAATACCAAGCGAAAAAATAGATGGACAGTTTATGTTAATGTTAAATGCCCTAAAAACAAGACCTCCACAAAATGAGTCCAGTCAAAAGGACGGACAAGCAAAAGAGGGCATAAATCAGCTATTAGACATACTATCTAGTTCAGCGGATGTAAGCCTTATGTCAAATAGGGAAGATAAATTGGAGGCAGAAGCAGTAAGCTTTTCGACAGAAGATGATCAGCTTTCATTAAATCTGAAACATTTAGTTACCACTTATCATTCTTTTTCGGATAGGGAAGAAACGCTTGATTTAGATGTATCGAATCTGGATTCCATTTTAACAAATACATTTGCTAATCTAGAAAGCAAAATTACTCAGGTTTTAAAGAACGAAACGAATACGAAGATTGCCCCAGATATGTTTAATCAAACAGAATTACCGGTTTTACTTTCGGATTTAAAACAGCTTGAGCATACAGCGAATAATCTGCCTGATATTTCGGTTAATGAAAAAATTTCGGAAACGGTACAAGATTTACAGGGGTTAATCGTTTCTATAACCAAATTCATCGAATCAAATGAATCAACGAAAAAAAATGTGGAAAAGGATACTAATCTTAAAGCAGGATATTCATTTACCAATGAAAATAATTTTATCGTTGGATATAATAAGCTGTCTTCCACAAAAATCACCGTGCAAAAAGCAGATAAAGAGCAAGCAATAGAAGTGAAACAAGAAGATACGGATGCTATTTTGAGTGAAGCTGATCCAAGTAGTTTTATGTTTTCAAATCCTGAGAAGCTTGAAGTGGAGATAGAAGCTCCAACATCAGAAATATTACAATCATCTGTGAAGAAACTTGAACATAAGTCTGAGACAAATGTTTCTGAGAATTCAATTGGGAAAAATGAAGATATTAGGAATTTTAGCCCTACTGAACAGCCAAGTGGTCGTATGAATAAACAAATGGTTGATCAAGCGAATATTAACCCTCGAGTGAAGAATACAGATACAAATCATGCGCATGAAGGAAATCATCTAGTTCAAATGAATGGAAAACAAGATTATGCAGAAGGATATCAAGAGGGATTAATCCTACCAACTGATCAAAATAATCAAAATAGCGTATCCAAAGTAAATAATGCAGTAGAATCTCTAGTTAAGGAAACAACGATAGCAGCTGAGAGCACTGGTGAAATGATTTCGAAAGCTCCAACTCCTAATACAGTGATAGATAGGACGAAAGATAATCCTTTGTGGATCGCAATTAATCCAAATAATGGATTAGAAAATCAAAAAGAAAACAGCCAATCTATAAAAAATAGTTTGCTTGATTCCAATTCAGAAGAAACAGCAACATCCTTTAACGAAGCAGAATTAATGGCTAGTAAGGAAAATGGGGAAAACGTAAAAAGATTTTCGACTATGGATTCAAAGCTGTTAGCAATACAAAATCGTGTATTGTTAGAAACTAGAAATGCGGTTGGAAAAGAAGCAAATACAACGAAGCAAAAGATCGATACTTTGCAATCAACCCAATCGAATCTTTTTCAAGGAGATAATCGCCTTACAGAAGCAACAACGGAGCTTAAATCGATTATTTCTTCTATTCTATCCAAGCTAGATAAACAACCAGAAGGAAAGAGTGCAACAGTTGTTCAAAAAGTCATGAATCCGATAATGGTAAGCTCCTTACGAAAAACAGGAGACATAATCTTACCATATGTAGGAATGAAGGAAGCAGTTGAAGTAAGTCAGGAAGATGCAAACACGAATGTGCTTCCATCTATGCAAAATTCCTATATAAAACAACATCCGTTTGTATTGTTAACAGACACAGGGAAAATGGCACAGCCAAAAGATGTCGAGGAACAGTTTACTAAACTATTAGCAAATAGTACGTTTACAAAAGTCGGCGATATGCAAAAGCTCTCCATTCGTCTTGCGCCAGATCATTTAGGATCAATTCGAATCGAAATTACGCAAAATGAGGGCAATATGATAGCTAGAATTATTACCACAAATGCTGAGGCAAAAGAAGCTTTAGATAAACAGCTTACTAGCTTAAAGCATGGATTTACTGCACAAAATTTGCAAGTGGATAAACTGGACATCGTTGTCTCTACTCCACCACAGGAGAAACTGCAAAAAGAGCAACAGCAGCAACAAGAACAGCAACAATCTCAATCACAAAGAGAGAAGAAAGATGCTGATGAAGAGGAGAAAAATCGAAAATCTTCTTTTTTTGATGAACTATTAAATATGGAAATATAGAGGAGCAAGTAAAAGATGGCAAATACAATTAATGATTCTTCTCTTTATTTATCAGACTATCAGAAATCAAATAATTCTACTGGCAGTTCGTCTTTAGGAAAAGATGATTTCTTGAAAATTTTGATTACTCAATTGCAAAACCAAGACCCAACTAGTCCGATGGATGATAAAGAGTTTATCGCACAGATGGCTCAATTCTCAAGCTTAGAACAAATGCAAAATTTGAATACATCTATGACAAACTTAATTTCCCTGCAAACACAGTCCAATTTAATTTCTTATGGACAATTTATGGGGCAAGATGTGAATTGGAGCAAGGTAGAAACCGATGACGAAGGGAACAGTACGACAACTTCTGGAGTAGGAAAAGTAAGCTCCATTGCTTATACAGAAGATAGCGTCGTATTTACACTAGAAGATGGAACACAAGTTACTCCAGCAAATATATCGAGCATGAGTTCAAGCTCTTCAGAAAACAATCTAGTACTAGCAAGCCAGTTAATTGGAAAAACGGTTTCTTATTACAATGAAAATAAGGAAGAAGTGAGTAGCAAAGTTCAGTCTGTATCTTTAAAAAATGGACAAATACTACTAACATTAGATGATGAGGCGGAGAGCCAAATTACCTCAGGACAAATTACAAAAATTGAATAGGAAGTGATTAGATGGATAAGCCTATTTATCCCTCCATAAAATCACAAGCTGCTATTAAAAATGGTATTGAGGCGATTAAATCCAAGTCAACTGTGCATAAAGCACAAAATCTCACATCGTTTTCGACTCATTTCCATCAGTCCATTTCATCCTTAAATACGCTGAATATTAGTAAACATGCAAACGAGAGACTTCAGCAACGGGGGATTGAAATAGATGATGCCAAATGGAAGGCGATAGAAGAAAAAGTTACCCAAGCAAAGAAAATGGGAATAAAAGAATCACTCATACTTTTAAATAATGCCGCATTAATCGTAAGTGCAAAAAACAATACGGTAATTACAGCAATGGATCGTGACGAAGCGACAGATCAAATTTTCACTAATATAAATGGAACAATCATTATGAATTAAAAAAAGGCTGGACCAAAAATGGAGGCCAAAAGCTGCTGAGTGATAGAGGCAGTTCATTCGAAGGGAGATAATTATACATGTTACGTTCATTATATTCAGGAATCAGTGGAATGAAAAACTTTCAAACAAAATTAGATGTTACTGGTAATAATATCGCAAACGTAAATACGTATGGATTTAAAAAAGGTCGTGTGACGTTTAGTGATTTAATAAGTCAAACAACAGCATCTGCAACTGCACCGTCAGCAACAACAGGGGGGATTAATGCAAAACAGGTTGGGCTAGGTGCACAAATTGCTTCTGTCGATACATTGCATACTCAAGGTAGCATGCAGACAACGGGTAGAATATTAGACTTAGCTATTTCAGGAGATGGTTATTTTGTATTAAGATCACCAGGCTCTACTACAGATTACTATACAAGAGCTGGTAATTTCTACTTGGATGGAGATCGTAATATTGTGGCGACAAATGGTATGGTGTTACAAGTAGAAAATGGAATTACCGATGTTACAGTTACTACAGATGAAGATGGTAATACAGATACAACAGTAGAGAGAGCTGGGGAAAATACTACATCGGGAACAAAAATTCCTGAAACTGCACAAAGTTATAGTATATCTGCAGATGGAAAAATCAGTTATGTTGATGAAAATGGTGAGACTCAAGAAGCTGGACAAATTGTCATGGCGAAAGTAGCAAACCCAGAAGGTTTAACGAAATCTGGAGCAAATTTATATCAAGCTTCTAATAACTCAGGTGATTTAGCTACTGGTGGACTTGTAACATCTGGTGTTGCTGGAACAGGTTCCATTAACAGTGGATTCCTTGAAATGTCGAACGTTGACCTATCAGAAGAATTCACAGATATGATTGTTTCTCAAAGAGGATTTCAAGCAAACACTAAAATTATTACAACTTCTGATGAAATTCTTCAAGAACTAGTTAACTTAAAACGATAATTTTAATTGGAGGGGAAGAGGCTTTCCGTTAGGTTAGCCTCGCATATAAAAAATGATACATTTAACTCGACTAAACGGGAAAAAGTTTTTATTAAATGCTTTATTTATTGAAACAGTCGAATCCTTTCCTGATACAACTATTACTTTAACAAATGGAAATAAATTTGTTGTTAAAGAAAGGGAAGAGGAAGTTTTAGAGAAAATGAATCATTTTTTTCAAAAGGTGAACCTCTTCGGATTACCACATGTGGGAGAGAAGGACGATGAAGAATAATAAAGTTATTATTACAATGCTTGTTTTATTACTAGTCATAACACTAGCCGGAGCTGGAGCATTCATTTATATTTGGAAATTCACTGGCGATGAGAAGGACAAAGAACCTTCGATTGAAGAAATCTTGGAATCCTCTGTTGAAATGGAAGAAATTACGACGAACTTAGCATCCGATAATTTCATTAGAATATCCTTTACGATTCAGACAGATAGTAAGAAGGCGAAGGAAGAACTAGAAAAACGGGACTTCCAAGTGAAAAATATTATTATTCAAGAGCTATCTGAGAAAACTACAGAAGACTTAAAAGGAAAAAAAGGACAAATTCAATTAGAGAACGATCTCAAGGATAAGATTAACGAACTGATGCAAGAAGGCAAGGTAGTCCAAGTTTATATTGTAAACTCTCTACACCAATAAAATAAAAGAGAAAAAGATGGAGGTGAGTAATTTTGTCAGCTGATATTTTATCCCAAAATGAAATAGATGCCCTTCTTTCTGCACTATCCTCTGGTGAGATGGATGCAGATGAATTGAAGAAAGAGCAGCAGGAAAAAAAGGTTAAGGTCTATGATTTTAAAAGAGCATTAAGATTCTCGAAGGATCAGATTCGAAGTTTAACAAGGATCCATGAAAATTATGCTAGATTATTAACTACCTTTTTCTCTGCACAATTAAGAACATATGTGCAAATTACAGTTACATCAGCAGATCAAATTCCATATGAAGAGTTCATTCGCTCGATTCCTAAAATGACCATTTTAAATGTGTTCGATGTTCCACCACTAGAGGGAAGAATCCTGATGGAAGTGAATCCTAATATAGCCTATGCTATGATGGATCGAATGATGGGTGGGAGAGGCAGCAGTATCAATAAAGTCGAAAATTTGACAGAAATTGAAACAAAAATAATGTCAAATACTTTTGAAAGTGCCTTTGATCACTTTAGGGAGGCAATGGAAGATCTTATAGAAATTGAACCTAGCCTTGCAGAGTTTGAAGTAAATCCACAGTTTTTACAAATGGTTTCTCCAAATGAAACAGTAGTAGTTATTTCGTTAAGTACTACGATTGGTGAAACGAGTGGAATGATTAATATATGTATTCCCCATGTGGTGCTTGAGCCTATCATGCCAAAGCTATCCGGACATTATTGGATGCAGGCAGAGAAAAAGGAAAGATTGCCTGAATTTACATCTCGTCTTGAAGAGAATATTCAGCAGTCGATTGTGCCATTAGTAGCTGAATTAGGTACATCTGATATTTCTATCCAAGATTTTTTAATGTTGGATATTGGTGATGTAATTGAAATGAATCAAACGATACAACAACCCTTAATTATTAAAGTTGGAGATATCCCTAAATTTATTGGACAACCAGGAAAAGTAAATAAAAAAATGGCCGTTCAGATTTTAGGAACTTTAGAGGAGGGGAAGGAAGATGGTGAGTAAGGATATGCTATCACAAGATGAAATTGATGCTCTCTTAAGGGGAGATACTGTAACAAACGAAAGTTCAGAGATGGATGTAGAAAAGTACTTATCGGATATAGAAAAAGATACGTTGGGGGAAATTGGAAATATATCCTTCGGTAGCTCGGCAACAGCTTTATCTACATTATTAAACCAAAAAGTCGATATTACAACACCAAGTGTTAGTGTAATCTCAAAAAATATGTTATCAGACGAATTTCCGCAGCCCTATGTGGGGATTAGAGTCAATTATACAGAAGGATTTACTGGTATGAATTTACTTGTTATTGAACAAGCGGATGCTGCTGTTATTGCTGACTTAATGCTTGGTGGAGATGGGCTTAATGCTAGTAAGGATATGTTAGATGAAATCCAGTTAAGTGCTGTTCAAGAAGCAATGAACCAAATGATGGGTTCTGCAGCTACATCCATGTCCACCATTTTTAGCAAAAAAGTCGATATATCGCCTCCTAGTATTGATATTTTAGATATAAATCATGGAGAAGGAACGGATACGATTCCGGATGAAGATATTTTTGCGAAAATTTCCTTCCGCATCAGGATAGGAAATTTAATAGATTCTAAAATCATGCAATTATTACAGCTTTCTTTTGCGAAAGATTTAGTAGAAGGATTATTAAATCCAGATATTAAAGAAGAAGGCGTTTCAAATATTCCCAAAGTCGATTATAATTCAGTATATGAGCCAAAAGAACCGATGCAAGAGTCACGTGTACAAAGTAATAATCAGCAAGTATCTAACGAAATGCCTAATAATAATAATCAGGTCAATTATGCCAATACAAATGCTAATCAGAACAACGTGAATCATCAGCAACAATATTTTGGCTCAGGTTCTAATACACAAGGTCCGCCACCCAATGTGCAGCCTGCAGGGTTTTCTAGCTTTGAAATGCAACCACAAATGACGACAGAAACAAAAAATCTAGATATGTTGTTAGATATACCTTTACAAGTAACGGTTGAGCTTGGAAGAACAAAAAGATCCGTTAGAGAAATATTAGAGCTGTCCTCAGGTTCCATTATTGAGTTAGACAAGTTAGCCGGAGAACCAGTGGATATTCTTGTAAATAATTGTTTGGTAGCACAAGGGGAAGTAGTGGTAATTGATGAGAATTTCGGTGTTCGTGTAACCGATATTGTTAGTCAAAAGGATCGATTAAAGAATTTAAAATAATTTTGGGGGTATTGAGGAAAATGGCACAAAAAATACTAATTGTTGATGACGCAGCATTTATGCGAATGATGATCAAGGATATTCTATCAAAGAATGGATATGAAATTGTTGGAGAAGCTGCAGATGGTATGCAAGCAATTGAAAAATTTAAGGAAACACAACCAGATTTAGTAACAATGGACATTACCATGCCAGAAATGGATGGGATTACAGCTTTAAAAGAAATTAAAAAGCTAAACCCAAATGCGAAAGTTATTATGTGTTCAGCAATGGGACAACAAGCGATGGTTATTGATGCAATACAGGCGGGTGCGAAGGATTTTATTGTTAAGCCATTTCAAGCAGATCGTGTATTAGAAGCAATCAGTAAAACATTAGGCTAAAAATGAAAATAGAGGGTGCCGAATGTGAATAAAGCATATTTATTAATTCGTTGTTCACTACTCATCATTGTTCTGCTAGGCTTTGGAACGAAAGCCTATGCAGAACAAATTGATAAAAGTGTATATGATATTTTACATAATGAAAAATCAGAAGAGAACAAAAAGCAAGAAGATGCAAATAAAGATACAACAGAAGAAAGTACGAATGCTGAAGATCAAACATCGGATCAGTCTGAATTACTGCTAGATGAATCAGATAGAGAGGAATCAGGTTCCATTGGTGTTACCATTTGGGATTTTATTAAGATGATCTTTGCAACCATATTTGTCATTTTTTTAATGTATTTTATTCTGCGATTTATCAATAAAAGAAATCATGGTTATAAGAACGCGCAAATTATTGAAAATATTGGTGGTACTGGCTTAGGTTCCAATCGATCCATTCAATTAATAAAAGTAGGGAATCGATTACTAATAGTAGGTGTTGGAGATAGTATTCAATTAATTAAAGAGATTGATGATGAACAAGAGTATAAAGAAATTTTAGAAGAATATAATCGGAAATTAGATCAGCTAGTACAACCAAGCGATATTGTGACAAAGGTGAAGAAGATAGTAGCTTCCGGTCATTCTACATCGAAGCCAAAAGACTCTTTTTCTATGCGCTTGTCAAAAGAACTAGAGCGAATATCGAGTGAACGTAAGGAAAAGATGGATGTACTGGAGAAGAAAAAGAAAGGAACGTCTGAAAAAAATGAATGAGTTTATGCAGTTGTTTAGTAACAATGACCCAGGAAATGTTTCAACTTCTGTTCAATTGTTATTATTATTAACCGTCCTTTCTTTAGCACCTAGTATCATCATTTTACTAACTAGTTTTACGAGAATAGTGATTGTTCTTTCCTTTGTCAGAACGGCGCTTGCAACACAGCAAATGCCTCCTAATCAAGTAATTGTTGGGTTAGCTTTGTTTTTAACATTTTTTATTATGGCTCCAACTTTTCAGGAAGTAAACGATAAAGCACTGACCCCTTTATTTAATGAAGAAATTACATTAGAGGAAGCATATGATAACGCAGCATTACCCTTTAAAGAATTTATGAGTAAGCACACGCGTCAGAAAGACTTAGCGCTATTTTTAAATTATTCGAATGCAGAAGCTCCTGAATCAATTGAAGATATTCCCTTAACTACAATGGTTCCTGCTTTTGCAATTAGTGAATTAAAAACAGCCTTTCAAATAGGATTTATGATTTTTATCCCATTTTTAGTCATTGATATGGTTGTTGCAAGTATTCTGATGTCTATGGGGATGATGATGTTACCACCTGTTATGATTTCCTTGCCGTTTAAAATTCTACTTTTCATTATGGTAGATGGTTGGTATCTAGTTGTAAAATCACTGTTAGAAAGTTTTTAAGAAGGTGAAAAAATGTCACAGGAAATGGTTATTTCCATTGCTGAGAAAGGTATAATTACCGTTTTAATTGTCAGTGGTCCATTGTTAATTATTGCTTTAGCAGTTGGACTAATAATCAGTATTTTTCAAGCGACAACACAAATTCAAGAACAGACTTTGGCCTTTGTACCAAAAATCGTAGCTGTTCTTGTTGGGCTTGTTTTCTTTGGATCATGGATGTTAAGTCACATGCTTTCCTATACGAAAGATATATTTTCGAATCTAACAAGGTTTATTGGATAGAAAGATGATGGATGAACTTTTATCAAATTTTCCAGCATTCTTACTTATCGTCGTTCGGGTTACTTCGTTCTTTTTAATGTTGCCTATATTTTCTTATCGGACGATTCCTACATCTTTTAAAGTAGGTTTAGGCTTTTTTTTATCTTTAATTATGTTTTGGGGAATGGATGTGCCAACACTAGCAATTGATTCAACCTACTACTTTCTTATTATGAAAGAAGCCATGGTAGGGATACTAATTGGATTTGTTGCCTATATGTTGTTTGCTGCCATTCAAATCGCAGGTGGTTTTATAGATTTTCAAATGGGATTTGCTATTGCAAATGTCATAGATCCCCAAACAGGTACGCAAAGTCCACTTACTGGTCAATATTTAACCATTATTGCTATGTTCTTTTTGTTAGCATCTAATGGTCACCATTTATTATTAGATGGAATTTTTTATAGCTATCAATATATACCGCTAGACCAGGCTTGGATTCATTTTGGTGATGGGAATTTGGCAGAATTTCTCCTTAAAACATTCAGTTTAATGTTTGTAATTGCCTTTCAAATGTCCATTCCTATTGTCGGGAGCATCTTTCTTGTTGATGTGGGATTAGGAATTGTCGCAAGAACCGTTCCACAATTAAATATCTTTGTTGTTGGGGTTCCCATTAAACTAATTGCAGGCTTAGTCATTCTCTTTATTGTTATAGGGGTACTCATGTCTTCCGTCTCTCATTTATTCTCATCCATTTTAACAACAATGAGGGGAATAATGAACATATTAGGAGGTGGTGGATAAATGAAACTCCTACGAGTGAATCTACAGTACTTTGCAGGAGAAAAAACAGAAAAAGCTACTCCTAAGAAAAGACAAGATACTAGAAAAAAAGGACAAGTTGCAAAAAGTCAGGACGTTAATACAGCACTTGTTCTTTTAGTTGTATTTGGTGTATTAAGCTTCACAGGTGGATATCTTTTAGATGGATTAATGTCCATTCTCACTTTTACTTTTAGTGATTTTACGAACATTAACACTTCTGTAAATTCTATGCAGGCCTTGTTTTTAGATATTGTGAAGGAAGCTGCACTTCTATTAAGCCCTATTTTAATTGCAGCCCTTATTGGGGGAATAGTAGCTAATTATATGCAAGTTGGTGTTTTGTTCTCGCCCGAAGCAATTAAATTGAAATTAGAAAAAATAAATCCTCTATCAGGATTTAAGAGAATGTTTTCCCTTCGCTCCATTGTTGAGCTCTTAAAGTCTTTGCTTAAAATTACGGTAATCGGCATCGTTGTTTTTTCTGTTCTATGGGGAAAAATGGATGAAATCCTTATTCTTTCCCATAAATCAATCGGTTCTATTGCAGTGACAATTGCTAAATTAACCGTGCAAATGGGACTTTATGCGTCCGTTGCACTGTTAGTAATATCGCTAATGGACTATATGTATCAACGATATGATTATGAAAAAAATATTCGGATGTCAAAGCAAGACATTAAAGATGAATATAAAAACATGGAGGGGGACCCATTATTAAAGTCAAAAATAAAACAAAAGCAAAGAGAAATGGCGATGCACCGAATGATGCAGGATGTGCCTTCTGCAGATGTAGTCATTACTAATCCCACTCATTATGCAATTTGTTTAAAATATGATGAGGAAAAGTATGATGCACCCTATGTTGTTGCCAAGGGAGTAGATTTTATTGCACAAAAAATAAAGCTAGTGGCAAAAGAAAATAATGTTGTGATGGTAGAAAATCGTCCATTAGCACGAGCTATGTATAATCAAGTAGAGATAGGAGATTTAGTGCCTGAAGAATTTTATAAAGCAGTTGCGGAAATTCTTGCTATTGTCTACCAGACGAGAGATAAATAATGCGAGAATTATTAGTAAATGAATTATTGTAAATAATAAGGAATCAAATGTGCGTTTTTAAGGAGCGGAAGAAATGGCAAGGAAAGACTTAATCGTAGTGATAGGAGTAATTCTCATTATTGCAATGTTAATTATTCCATTTCCAACGTGGTTATTAAGTGTTCTTATCTTACTTAATATTACATTGGCGCTACTCATCCTATTATTAACTATGAATATGAGTGAAGCTCTCGAATTCTCTATTTTCCCTTCGCTTTTGCTATTAACAACCCTTTTTCGACTAGGGCTTAATGTATCCACTACTAGATCCATTTTATCTACAGGGGATGCAGGTGGGGTAGTACATACCTTTGGAACCTTTGTTATTGGCGGAAATATTGTTGTTGGGTTAGTGGTCTTTTTAATTCTGGTTATCATTCAATTTGTAGTTATTACGAAAGGTTCAGAGCGTGTATCAGAAGTCGCAGCTCGTTTTACATTAGATGCTATGCCAGGGAAGCAAATGAGTATTGATGCTGATTTAAATGCTGGAATTATTTCCGAGCAAGAAGCAAGACAGCGTCGAGAAAAAGTAAGTAGAGAAGCAGATTTTTACGGTTCTATGGATGGTGCCAGTAAGTTCGTTAAAGGGGATGCCATTGCTGGTATTATTATTGTTTTTATCAACCTGATTTTTGGAATTGTAATTGGAATGACCCAGCTTGGAATGGCAACCGCAGATGCTGCCCAGCACTTTTCTTTACTTTCAGTAGGGGACGGAATTGTCAGCCAAATACCTGCATTATTAATTTCTACTGCAACAGGTATTGTGGTAACAAGAGCTGCTTCTGAAGGTAACCTAGGTTCTGATATTACATCACAGCTAATGGCTTATCCGAAAATGCTGTATGTTGCTGGCGGAACCATTTTTCTCTTAGGATTATTTACACCGATAGATGACTTTTTAACCATTCCTATTGCAGGACTTCTTATCTTTGGTGCCTATTACTTGTCGATAAAGCCAAAGCCTGATTTGGAGCAGATGCAAGAGATGGAGGAAGAAATACAGACAGATGAGTTGAAGAGTCCAGAAAGTGTCGTTAGTTTATTAAATGTGGATCCAATTGAATTTGAGTTTGGATATGGACTGATTCCGCTTGCAGATGCTAATCAAGGTGGAGACCTGTTAGATCGAGTTGTTATGATTAGGAGACAACTAGCAATAGAATTAGGACTGGTAATACCTGTTGTCCGTATAAGAGATAATATTCAATTACAGCCAAATGAATATCGGTTAAAAATAAAAGGGAATGAGAGAGCGCGCGGAGAGCTATTGTTGGATCATTATTTAGCAATGAGTCCAGGGATGGATGATGATGCTATAGAAGGTATTGATACTATTGAGCCATCCTTTGGGCTACCAGCTAAATGGATTACAGAAAGCACAAAGGAACAAGCAGAAATATTTGGATATACAGTAGTAGATCCGCCATCTGTCGTATCGACCCATATTACGGAGGTTATTAAGGCAAATGCTTATGAATTATTAGGCAGACAAGAGACAAAACAATTAGTGGATCATGTGAAGGAAAGCTACCCAATCTTAATTGAAGAAGTGACACCTAGTCCGTTATCTATAGGAGAAATCCAAAAGGTTCTCGCAAAATTGTTAAAAGAAAATGTTTCTATCCGCAATTTGCCAGTGATTTTTGAAACATTAGCAGACTTTGGGAAGATGACATCTGATACAGATTTACTTGTTGAGTATGTAAGACAATCATTAGCTCGTCAAATAACCAATCAATATTCAAATCAAAATGATTCCCTAAAAGTTGTAACTTTATCAGGAAAAGTGGAAAAACTAATAGTGGATAATATACAACAAACAGAACATGGAAACTTTTTGGCACTTGATCCAAGTGTTTCTCAGTCCATTTTAGAAAGCATCGCAGGACAAATTGAGCAACTGTCTGTCATGGAACAGCTACCGATTCTTTTATGCTCACCAGCTGTTCGTATGTATATAAGACAATTGACAGAACGCTATTTTCCACAAGTTCCAGTATTATCGTACAATGAATTAGAAGCAAATGTGGAAGTTCAAAGTGTGGGAGTTGTGAATATCGAATGAAAATACAAAAATATATAGCACGTGATATGCCGGAAGCTATGAAAAGAATTCGAGCTGAATTAGGAAATGATGCCGTTATTCTTCATTCTAAAGTGATTTATACAGGAGGCTTCTTAGGCCTTTTTAAAAAAAGAAACATAGAAGTCCTTGCAGCAATTGATCCAAGTGTTTCGGATGTGCCCGTTCCTCAATATAAACAAATGAAGAAGAACGAGGTGCGGCATCCAATATTAATAAAAGAACAACCACCTAACACAAAATCTTTTGATCAACCTAGTATAGATCAGTCAGTGAATGGGAAAGGGAGTGCTGATTATCCGGATATCGTAAAGCAACTTGATGAAATTAATCAACATGTACAAGCATTTGGAGACTTAAGTAGCAATGTCTCCTTCTCCATCCCTACTCCTATAAAAAAAGTAGTGCACCAATTAGCAAAACATGAAATAGAAAAATCCATTAAAGACAGATTGGTTAAAGAACTTGTGGCTAAATGGTATGCAGCAGGGGAAAATGTACAAGAACCTGATGTTTTTAAATGGGCACAACAGCTTCTATTAACGGAAATTTCCTCCTATTCCTTTGGAGAAATCTCTTTATCCAAAAAATATATTAATGTAATTGGTCCTACCGGTGTAGGAAAGACAACAACTTTAGCAAAAATAGCAGCAAATATAATTTTAAAGCAACAAAAAACGGTAGGCTTTATTACGACAGATACATACAGGATTGGAGCGATTGAACAGCTTAAAACATATGCAACTATTTTGGATGTTCCCCTTGAGGTTTGCTATTCGATGGAAGATTTTGAAAACGCAACAAGGAAATTAGAAAATTGCGATATTATTTTAATTGATACAGCAGGAAGAAATTTTCGAAATAAAAAATATGTTGAAGATTTGATGCAAGTTGTCGATTATAAAAGAGAAATGGAAACATTGCTTGTTCTATCGTTGACGGCAAAGCAGAAAGACTTAGAAGAGATATATCAACAATTTTCAGCAATTGAAATCGACTCATTTATTTTTACAAAATTAGACGAAACGTCTTCTTATGGAGCAATGATCAATTTAATCGTTTCATGCAAAAAGGGTGTTGCCTATATTACGACAGGGCAGAATGTTCCTGACGATATTATCCAAGCAACGCCAATAGAGCTGGTAAATAAAATAATTGAGGTAGATTAAGAATGACAGATCAGGCTTCAATCTTAAGAAAAAAAATCGAGCAATTGAATACAAATCGTAAAAATCAGTCCAATCACAAAACATTAGCCATTATAAGTGGAAAAGGTGGGGTTGGGAAATCAAATTTTTCTCTTAATTTTGCCCTTACGTTACAAAAACGGGGCTACCGTACATTGCTAATTGATATGGATATAGGAATGGGCAATATTGATATTTTAATGGGAACCCAATCTCGTTTTACAATTGTTGATTTTTTTAGAAATAATATCGGCTTTGAGAATATTATTACAAAGGGGTTCGAGGGACTAGATTATATTGCAGGTGGTTCTGGACTTAGTGATTTTGTTGATATCGAGGAGGAGAAGCTTGAAAGTTTCTTTCAGCATTTTTATATGTTGTTAAGCCAATATGATTATATCCTCCTTGATATGGGAGCAGGAATCAGTACGGATTCCTTAAAATTCATATTATCTGTTGATGATTGTATTGTCATCACTACGCCGGAACCGACATCGATAACAGATGCTTATGCAGCGATGAAATTCATTCATACGAGGAACAATACACTCCCATTGTATCTTGTCGTTAATCGTGCGATAACGAAAAAAGATGGAGTGGAGACACTCCAAAAGCTTCGTCAAGTAGTGAAACAATTTTTACATCGAGACCTTATTAACCTAGGTTATATTCCTGATGATGCAAATGTTGCACAGGCTGTCAGAAAACAAATTCCTTTCGTCTTTTTTAATGAAAAATCAGAAGCATCTAAAGCTTTGTGTGAAATTGCCGATAGATATGGTAAACAACAGTTTACAGAATCTCATCAATTTAATAGACACTCTTTTGTGTCAAAATTAAAAAGGTTTTTGTTTGAAAGGTAGTTGGGGATTAAAGTGGAGAAAATAAAGGTTCTCGTTATTGACGATTCTGCATTTATGCGGAAGCTAATTACTGATTTTCTTTCTGAAGACACGAGAATAACCGTTATTGGCACCGCTAGAAATGGCGAGGATGGCATTAAAAAAGTCAAGGAATTAGCTCCTGATGTGGTAACTCTTGATGTTGAGATGCCAGTATTAGATGGACTAAGTGCTTTAAAGAGAATGATGGCAGAGCATCCTGTACCAGTTCTAATGCTTTCAAGTATAACGAAGGCGGGAGCGGAAAGTACCATTCAGGCAATGCAGGCAGGTGCAATTGATTTTATTACAAAGCCATCTGGTTCTATTTCTCTAGATTTATATAAAGTAAAGCAGGAATTAATAGAAAAAATAATTTTGGCAAGCAATGTAAAGCGAAAAACATTAATAAATCTCTCTAATGAAGGAAAAAAGACTATTCCTTCACAATCTTCTTATAGTAAAATGGAACCAAGCGAAGAAAAAGAGAAAGTAGTACAAAAGATAGGTTTTTCAGATAAATGGATGAAACCTATGAAAAAAGTAGTGGTTATTGGAACATCGACAGGTGGTCCAAGAGCGTTGCAAAAAGTTTTAACTAGTTTACCAAGTGATATAGAAGCACCGATTTTAGTGGTTCAGCATATGCCAGCAGGATTTACCCGTTCGCTTGCAAATCGCCTTAATACGTTATCGGCGATTACAGTAAAGGAGGCCGAACATGGCGAAATTATCCGTAATGGTGTTGCCTATATCGCGCCAGGTGGTTTGCATTTAAAGGTAAAGACAGCTGGAGGTCATACAGCCATTGTGTTGGACGAAGCAGCACCTCTAAACGGTCATCGGCCATCAGTAGATGTAATGTTTGAGTCTGTTAGCGAATTGAAAGCCTATGCAAAAATTGCAGTTATTATGACTGGTATGGGTTCTGATGGTACAGAGGGTTTAAAGAAATTAGCAAGACAAGGCTATCTAAAGGCTATCGCTGAGTCGCAAGAAACATGTATAGTTTTTGGAATGCCTAAAACAGCTATTGCCACGAATTATATAGATGATATTCAAAAGGTAGATCAAATTGCGGAAACTATTATGAAATATGTATAACGTCAAGGGATGTGAAGCAAGGTGGAAATGAGTCAGTATTTAGAAGTTTTTATTGAAGAGAGTAAAGAACATTTACAAGCATGTAATGAACATCTATTAGAATTGGAAAAGGATCCTGAGAATTTACAAATAGTAAATGAGATTTTCCGTGCAGCCCATACTTTAAAAGGGATGTCGGCGACAATGGGGTATGAGGACTTAGCAAGCTTAACCCATCAAATGGAAAATGTGCTTGATGCAATCAGAAATAAGAAGATTGTTTTTTCTCCAGAAATATTGGATGTCATTTTCTTAGCTGTCGATGATCTTGATGCGATGGTAGAATCAATTGCTAGTGGTGGAGACGGAAAGAGAAATGTAGAGGAAGTTGTTGAAAAGCTTGTTCAAATCGAAAAAGGTGAACCGATAAATCAACTTAAGAAAGCGGAGGTTGAGGTTGCCGCTACTACTATAGAAAAAGCTCCAGCAAGAGAAAATCATTATGATCAATTTGAAACGACCGTATTACAACAATCAGCAGATCAAGGTTTTTTTACTTATGAAATTAATATTACATTGAAAAGCGACTGTTTATTAAAAGCTGCAAGAGTATATATGATTTTTGAAGCTTTAGAATCATTAGGAGAAGTTGTTAAATCGGTGCCAGCTGTAGATGAGCTAGAGGAAGAAAAGTTTGATTATGACTTTATGGTAACTCTTATATCAAAAGAAGCAGCTAATAAAATAGAAACATCTATCATGAAAGTTTCAGAAGTAGAAAAGGTAGAAGTAAGAGAGTTTTTTGCAACTAGTATATCAGGTAAGCAAGCAGACCAATCTACAACTGAAAGGAATGTGGTGGAGGAAGGGCAGGAAGAAAAGAAAAATACTCCTGTTGCAGAAAATGATGCTCCTGCAGAAAATAAGCAGCCAGAGAAACAAACGGCGACTAAAATTTCGAATAAGACCATTCGTGTTAATATTGAGCGTTTAGATATTTTGATGAATCTTTTTGAGGAGCTTGTTATAGACAGAGGAAGATTAGAGCAAATATCTTCTAATCTCAAAGATCAAGAGCTGCATGAAACCGTGGAGAGAATGTCAAGAGTAACAGGAGACCTGCAAAATATTATTTTGAATATGCGAATGGTTCCTGTTGAAACCGTGTTTAATCGTTTTCCAAGAATGGTAAGACAGCTTGCTCGTGATTTAAATAAGAAAATTGACTTGCAAATCATTGGTGCTGAAACAGAACTCGATCGTACGGTTATTGACGAAATTGGCGATCCGTTAGTTCATTTAATCCGCAATGCGCTTGATCATGGAGTGGAAACACCAGAGGTTAGAAGAGCAAATAATAAACATGAAGAAGGGACAGTCGTTCTTCGTGCATATCATAGCGGGAACCATGTTTTTATTGAGCTCGAAGATGATGGAGCAGGGATAAATAAAGAGAAAGTTCTTTCTAAAGCTATTAATAAAGGCATTGTTTCAAAAGAAATAGCTAAGACATTAACGGATTCGCAAATTGCTGAACTTATTTTTGCATCTGGGTTTTCTACCGCAGACCAAATCTCAGATATTTCGGGACGTGGCGTAGGACTTGATGTTGTAAAAAATACAATAGAATCTTTAGGTGGTTCCATCACAATCGAATCAGAAGAAGGAAAAGGATCGCTATTCTCTATTCAATTACCATTAACCCTATCGATTATTTCTGTAATGCTAGTAGAAATTCAAGCTGAAAAGTATGCCATTCCATTGTCATCGATTATTGAGACAGCCATTGTTTATAAAAAGGATGTAATGCATGCCCATAATCAGACAGTCATTGATTTCCGAGGTAAAGTGGTTCCATTATTATTCTTAAAAGATATTTTTGATGTTCCATCAACAAAAGCGGAAAGTGAATATTATTCAGTTGTTATCGTAAGAAAAGGAGAAAAACTCGCAGGTCTTGTTGTGGATGGATTTATCGGACAGCAAGAAGTTGTATTAAAGTCATTAGGTGCTTACCTTTCAAGTGCATATGCAATATCTGGGGCAACCATTTTGGGTGATGGACAAGTAGCACTAATAATGGATTGTAATGCATTAATTAAATAATTCTCTTATAAAAGATGTATGTCTATGTAGCAAACATAATACCCATTAATATTGCAAACACATCAAATGGTGGAAATGTTAATGCATGCTATAAAATGACATAAAGCATCACTTAGGTGATGATAAAGACTCTTTGGCTTTAGTATGTAGATAAGGTTAATTGGAGAGGGATGAAAAAGATGAGTGATGCAGTTTCAACAGACGAAAAATTAATAATATTTGAATTGAAAGGAAAGGAATATGCTATTTCTGTCAATGAAGTCATGTCCATTGAAAAGAATATGCATATTACTAGAATTCCAAATATCGCTCCTTTTGTTAAAGGTGTGATTAATTTAAGAGGAGTAGTAACGCCGATTATTGATTTACGGCTTCGGTTTAATTTGGAAGAAATTCCTTACACAGAAAGTACAAGAATCATCATTATTATGTTAGAAGATATGGAAGTAGGCATTATTGTTGATTCAGCCAATGATGTTGTAGATGTAGATACTGCTTTATATGAGCCAGCTCCAGAAACCATTAATGGGGATGAGGTTGATTATATTAAAGGGGTAGTCAAGCTTGATAAACGTTTACTAATTCTTGTAGATTTAGAAAAAGTGTTTGACCGCACTATTTTAAGAAATTATTCTACTACTAAAAGTGATGAATAAGCATGGGTTATATAAATGATATTGATTCAATGAAGCTTGATGTATTAAGAGAAATTGGTAATATTGGGGCAGGACACGCTGCAACCTCTTTGTCAAAGCTCCTTAATAAAAAGATTGATATGAAGGTGCCTGATGTTCAAATTGTAACATTTGATGAAATGATGGAAATGGCTGGAGGGGCAGATAATATTGTTGCAGGAGTTTTCTTAAGAATAGAGGGCGATGTTCCTGGAAGTATGTTCTTTATTCTTCCTATCGAGCAGGCAACTAAATTTGTCCAGGATATGATTGGAGATACTTCTGTTAACTTTGCACTGCCATATGATGAGTTATCTATTTCAGCATTACAGGAATTGGGAAATATTTTATCTGGTTCCTATTTATCTTCCTTATCCGATTTCACGCAGCTATCCTTATATCCATCTGTTCCAGCGCTTGCCATTGACATGGTTGGCGCGATTATTACATATGGATTAGTCGAACATTCACAAGTAAGCGATTATGCAATTGTCATCAATACAGAATTGAATGGAGAAGATATTAAGCTTTCTGATACTGTAAATGGACATTTCTTTTTATTGCCTGATCCAGACTCTTTTAGCACATTATTTCAGTCATTAGGAGTGAAAGATGGTGACTGAACAGACTACAGTGATAAAAGTTGGAATTGCTGATATGAATGTGGTACATCCTCCTAACACGATTCGAACCTCAGGACTCGGATCCTGTGTAGGAATTGTATTATATAGTCCAATGAAATCTATTGCTGGATTAGCACATATCATGCTGCCAGAAGCGTCTATTTCAAAATCTGGAACTATAAATAAGGCTAAATTTGCAGATACAGCGATTATTGAATTAGTGGAACGTTTAGAAGGGTTAGGGGTAAAAAGACATTCCTTATTAGCCAAAATTGCTGGCGGAGCGCAAATGTTTCAGTTTAATGGAACAAGCGATGTTATGAGAATAGGTCCTAGAAATGTAGAAGCAGTGAAAAATACATTGGAAGCATTAAGGATTAAAATAGTTAGTGAAGATGTAGGGGGGAATAGCGGAAGAACAATTGAATTTTCCCCAGCTACCCATCAATTAACGATTCGTACGGTGAACAAAGGAATACATATTATCTAAGTTGGACGAAAGTAGTTTGTTTAATGAACCGAATAGGAGTGAAGAATAAGACTGTCTCTCGTTAAAAAGAATTCCTATTCTATAGGTTATTCTTTGTTAAGAGCTAGTCTTTTTTTGCTGCTTTTTTATTGAATAAATACTATAGCAGTTTAACTGGAATGCTCCCATCGAGATTCTGTGAACATATTGTGGCCGAAAAGAAAACTTCTTATTTTTGAAGCAAATTTATAATAAGTCTTTATACCTATTTTTTGTAGCGGTATTAGAAAGGATAGATAAAAAATCATGTCTTCTGCTAAAATCAATAGTGAAATATATACATAAAAAGGGACGAAGTATCTTAATTATAATTCTTATTTTTTTGCTGAATGGATAGGAATGTAAAGGATAAAAATAAAAAGCACGAAAATGAAAAAATGGGACGACCTATTCTCCGTTCCTACTCCTAAACATAAGTAAGACTCTCACTTCTTGCTTTTTATAATTCAAAAGATAACAGGGAGACGAACCGTCCTTACATGTCCGAGGATTCAGCTGACCATTAGTGGGAGAAGGGGAAAGCCTGCTGATGAGTGTTCATTTTAGTGAATGGCTTTATAAATGTAGTTTTCTTGTAGAAAAAGGAAAGGAAAGAATGAAAGTCTCTTTCTCCTTTACGATTATAGACAGAAAAGATTTAGTGCGAATGTTAATGTTCACTGTTTTTTAGAGGAGGGTATTTAATGGCCAATGAGTCAACAACAGAAGAAAAGCAAGCATGGGAATTGTGGATTAGTTCGAGAGATCAAGAAGCAGGCAACCAGTTAATAAAGAAGTATATGCCTTTAGTTAGTTTTCATGTGCAAAGAATATCCATAGGATTACCGAAAAGTGTGTCGCGAGACGAATTAACGAGCCTCGGGATGATGGGTTTATATGATGCTTTACAACGATTTGATCCAAATAGAGACTTAAAGTTTGATACATATGCATCTTTTCGGATTAGAGGAAGTATTATTGATGGCCTTCGGAAGGAAGACTGGTTATCAAGGGGGACAAGGGAAAAGTCAAAGAAGATTGAAGCCGCAATTGAAAAACTGGAACAAAAATTAATGAGAAATATCACTGCACAGGAAGTTGCTGATGAATTAGGCACAAGTGTTGAAGAAGTGTATAGTACGATGAATGAACACTTTTTTGCCAATGTGCTATCTATTGATGAGCAGCTAAATGAGGGGGAGGAGAAAGAGGCACAAAGTTTTTCAATCCGAGATGATAAAACCATTATTCCAGAAGAAAAAGTTATCAAGGATGAATTAGTGCAAGAAATGGCAGAAAAAATTCAGGAGCTAAATGAGAAAGAACAGTTTGTTATTAGTTTGTTTTATAAAGAGGAATTAACGTTAACGGAAATCGGACAAGTAATGAATTTATCCACTTCAAGAATATCGCAAATACATTCAAAAGCTATCTTTAAATTAAGGCATTCTTTAGAAAAAGTAATCTAATGAAATGGGTGAAGGCATATGAGTTTGAAGGCAATAGAAATGCAAGTTGCTCTACCAAGAACTTATGATGCAGGAAAGCTTCAAGAACAACAAGATCAGAAACATCAGCAAATGTATTCTTTCGCTGCCAAAGAAGCTGGAAAAGAAGAGGAAAGAAAAAGAATAACGGTCATAAAGGGAGAAGGAAAGGGAAAAGTCAATTCTAATAAAAAGGGAGATAAACACCTTCACGAACAAACAAGGAGTGAAGAAAAGAAGGAGTTTAACGAAATAGAGAATACCACGATACACCCATATAAGGGACAAAGTATCGACTTTAGTGGATAGAGGGATAAAATGGTTAACTTTTTACTTTTTTTAAGCATTACATTAAATTTAATCGCTATACTTAGTATTGTCATTTTATATCTTAGACAAAACCGGTTTGTCGACATAGAAAAAGAACAGAAAAAGAATATAGAGGAAATGGAAGAAATAATTTCTACCTTTATATCGGAAATTAAAGAGGATAATGAACAGTTTATCGAAAAGCTTTATTCATTCCAACCTAAAGTAATACAACAGGAGAAGCGAGAGGAAAAAGAGATGGATGATGCGACAAACGTTGACTTTAAGCCGAAAGAGTTGAAAGGGAATAAAGCCATGTTAAATGTATATAAAAATACCTCTCCTTCTCCGTCTGAACGAGAAAATAATAAAGAAGATAGACTAGAGAAGGAAGATATGGAAGAGCTGTTGAACTTAATCCTTCCGCCAGAGAAAGAAAAGAAGGAAAAGTCTATTGCTGAATTAGCCTCTGAGATGCAAGCAGAAGGAAAAAGCATTGAGGAAATAGCGAAAACATTAAATAAAGGGAAGACAGAAATGGAGCTACTCCTTAAATTTAGACAAAATTCGTAAATATACTTGATTGTATGTAGTACATATGCTATATTAACAAATGGTGTTAATACACACGCTTTTGGATTTAATCATTGGTGCTGTATTATTTACAGTTTTGATTAAAAATGAAAAAAGCGGAGGAAATCAAAACCATTAGGAGGAAAAAACATGTCAGTTATTTCAATGAAACAATTACTTGAAGCTGGTGTACATTTCGGTCACCAAACTCGCCGTTGGAACCCAAAAATGAAAAAATATATTTTCACAGAGCGTAACGGCATTTACATCATCGACCTTCAAAAAACAGTTAAAAAGGTTGAAGAAGCTTATAACTATGTGAAAGAATTAGCTGGAAACGGCGGTACAGTTCTTTTCGTTGGTACGAAAAAGCAAGCACAAGATTCAGTTAAAGAGGAAGCTATCCGTTCTGGTCAATACTATGTAAACCAACGCTGGTTAGGTGGAACTTTAACTAACTTTGAAACGATTCAAAAGCGTATTGCTCGTCTTAAAGATATCGAAAGAATGTCTGAAGATGGCACTTTTGAAGTACTTCCTAAAAAAGAAGTAGTTCAATTAAACAAAGAGCTTGAGCGTTTAGAAAAATTCCTAGGCGGAATTAAAGATATGAAGAAGATTCCTGACTGCTTATTCATCGTAGATCCACGTAAAGAACGTATTGCAGTTGCAGAAGCTCATAAATTAAATATTCCAATCGTTGGTATTGTTGATACTAACTGTGATCCAGACGAAATTGATGTTGTTATTCCTGCGAATGATGATGCAATCCGTGCTGTTAAATTATTAACTGCAAAAATGGCAGATGCAATTCTTGAAGCTAAACAAGGCGAAGAAGTAACTTCTGCTTAATAGAACCGCATGACTTGTTACGAATGAGTTTAGGATCAATTTGATTGAACTTAATGGATAATAAGTATTTGTTTAGGGACTTGTGGAAAAGGTGATAAAGAGCATCCCTCTTATCACCTTTTTTTCAAGCATCCTGCTTAAAAGTGAAATAAAATGGTAAAAAAAATAATACATAAACCTTAAGGAGGCAAATTACTATGGCTGTTACAGCTCAAATGGTAAAAGAACTACGTGAAAAAACTGGTGCTGGAATGATGGATTGTAAAAAAGCACTTACTGAAACGAATGGAGATTTAGATAAAGCGATTGACTTCTTACGTGAAAAAGGTATTGCAAGTGCTGCTAAGAAAGCAGACCGTGTAGCTGCTGAAGGTTCAACTTATATCGCTGTAGAAGGTAATGAAGCAGTTATTCTTGAAGTAAACTCTGAAACTGATTTCGTTGCGAAAAACGAAGGTTTTCAAAACTTAGTAAACGAACTTGCTACACATTTATTAGCAACTAAACCTGCAACTGTAGAAGAAGCACATGCTTCAAACATTACGGAAGGTACAACAGTTGAATCACATATCAATGCAGCAATCGCTAAAATCGGTGAAAAATTATCTCTACGTCGTTTTGAAATCAAAACAAAAACAGATAATGATTCATTTGGTGCTTATCTTCACATGGGCGGACGCATTGGTGTTCTAACTGTATTAGAAGGAACTACTGATGATTCTGCTGCTAAAGATGTTGCAATGCACATTGCTGCATTAAATCCTAAATATGTATCTCGTGACCAAGTTTCTCAAGAAGAAGTGGCACATGAGAAAGAAGTATTAACACAACAAGCGCTTAACGAAGGAAAACCAGCTAAAATCGTTGAGAAAATGGTTGAAGGCCGCTTAAGCAAATATTTTGAAGATGTATGTGCACTTGATCAAACATTTGTTAAAAACCCTGACCAAAAGGTTCGTCAATTTGTAGAATCTAAAGGTGCTACTTTACGTGAATTCGTTCGTTACGAAGTGGGAGAAGGAATCGAAAAACGTGAAGATAACTTCGCTGAAGAAGTTATGAACCAAGTAAATAAGAAATAATAATAAATAAATGATTGATTAATTCATGTTATCATAGGGGGCACCACGGTGTTCCCTATTTTTCAAGATATTTCAAATATAGCGGAGGTTTCCATGAGTAGTAATCCAAAATATAAACGTGTTGTTCTGAAATTAAGTGGTGAAGCATTAGCTGGTGAAGCTGGATTTGGTATCAATCCAAGTGTAATCAAAAACGTAGCACAGCAAGTGAAGGAAGTTGCAGATCTTGGTGTAGAAGCGGCTGTAGTTGTTGGCGGTGGAAATATTTGGCGCGGTAAAATCGGGGAAGAAATGGGAATGGACCGAGCGAACGCTGATTATATGGGAATGCTTGCTACTGTTATGAATTCATTGGCACTTCAAGATAGTTTAGAGCAAATGGGCATTGAAACACGTGTACAATCTTCAATTGAAATGAGACAGGTAGCGGAGCCTTATATTAGAAGACGTGCCATTCGACATCTTGAGAAGAAACGTGTTGTGATTTTTGCTGCAGGAACTGGAAACCCTTATTTCTCAACAGATACAACAGCTGCCCTAAGAGCTGCTGAAATAGAGGCAGACGTTATTTTAATGGCAAAAAATAATGTGGACGGTGTATATTCAGCAGATCCGAAAGTAGATAAAACTGCAACGAAATTTGAAGAACTTACTTATTTTGATGTGATTAAAGACGGTCTTGCAGTAATGGATTCAACTGCTTCATCATTATGTATGGACAATGACATTCCGTTAATCGTGTTCTCTATCATGGAAGACGGCAATATTAAGAGAGCGGTAATGGGTGAGACAATTGGAACAATCGTGAGGGGGAAAAATAATGCCTAAACAAGTTATTGCAAATACAAAGGAAAAAATGAATAAAGCGATTCAAAGCTATTCACGTGAGCTTGCAAGTATTCGTGCAGGTAGAGCTAATGCTTCCTTATTAGATCGAATTACAGTAGATTATTATGGTGCACCAACACCAATCAATCAAATTGCTGGTATTAGTGTTCCAGAAGCTAGGTTGCTTGTAATTCAACCGTATGATAAAACGATTCTTGGAGATATTGAAAAAGCAATTCTTAAATCTGATATTGGATTAAATCCTTCAAACGATGGAAGTGTTATCCGTCTTTCTATTCCAATGCTTACAGAAGAGCGTCGTAAGGAATTAGTAAAGAACGTGAAAAAAGAATCCGAAGAAGCGAAAATTGCTATTCGTAATATCCGCCGAGACGGTAATGATGATCTAAAGAAATTAGAAAAAAACGGCGAAATCACAGAAGATGCACTACGCGGCTTTAATGAAGATATCCAAAAATTAACGGATGAATTCATTAGTAAAGTTGATGCGTTAACAAAAGAAAAAGAAAAAGAAATTTTAGAAGTATAACACTGCAAGGTACTAAGGTGTATTCTAATGAGAATTCTTTAGTTGATTCTTACAGCAATGGACACTAAACTTCTGCGGGAAGAGAGGGAAGTGGAAAAATCCCTGCAAGCTATAAGCCAAGGAGGCGCTCCTCCCATTTCTCTCCAAAAAAGCAAGTGTGTCTGGAGCGGAAATCAACGAGATTTGTTTATATGTTGATGAAACCCTCTACTATATAGGGGGTTTTTTTCTTCATCAAATTCATGTCTTTCTTTTCTAAAATTACTTTTTGTCTATTTAAGAGTAAGTTGTTTAAAGCAGATAAGAGAGGGAATAACTTCCTCCAGCTAGCAAGAATAGTGTTAAGTGATTACGTATAAATAAATCAATTTGAAAAGGATCAAAATTGTCCAAAATATTAATTTTTGTCCAAAAATAGCCAAAACTAGCTAGTTTTTTAATTCTTAGTTGCTTAAGCTGACTATTTTCCTATAATATAGAAAGGGAACTTATTGTGTTATCTTACTAGGGGATATGATAGGTTTATGGACACGAAGAATTTAATAGAAAAGTCGATCCTTGTATTATGCAATATCGTTATTATGATGATTATCTTAAAGCTAGTTGTTTAGTAGAGAATATAAACAGATACAGTTTAAATCATATACTGTATACATATAATCACTGTTAATAGTAAGATACGAAAGGGATCTATTTTGGAGGAGCTATTTTATGTTTAACAAAATAAGGTTATGGAAAAAGAAACCAATTTCTTCTAATTTCCAAGACCGCATATCTGCATTAAAAATGCGAAATATTCCAGAGCATGTTGCGATTATCATGGATGGTAATGGGCGATGGGCGAAAAAAAGAAAATTGCCGAGAATTGCTGGACATCATGAAGGAATGAAATGCGTTAAGCGGATTACAACCATCGCAAATGATCTTGGAATTAAAGTGTTAACTCTATATGCCTTTTCTACAGAAAATTGGAAAAGGCCAAAATCGGAAGTGGATTATATACTGTCCCTTCCAGAACAATTTCTTGGTACATTTTTGCCGGAATTAATAGAGAAAAATGTTCGTGTAACAGCGATTGGCTATACAGAGGGATTGCCTGAGTCTACACTTAATGCCTTAAATCGTGCTGTGGAACAAACAAAGCATAATACTGGTCTTCAATTAAACTTTGCCTTGAATTATGGTTCTCGAGCCGAAATCATAGACGCTGTTAAAGGTGTTGTAAAAGATAGTCAATCGGGGAAAATAGAGATAGACAACTTATCAGAAGAAATGTTTGCCTCTTATTTAATGACAGAAGAGATAATAGAGCCTGATTTATTAATTCGTACAAGTGGGGAAATAAGAATAAGTAATTTTATGCTATGGCAAATAGCTTATTCGGAACTTTATTTTACAGAAGTCTTATGGCCAGATTTTAGTGGCCAACATTTAATAGAAGCAATCGAAGAATTTCAAAACAGACAACGCCGTTTTGGCGGTGTCTGAAGAGAGTTGGTTTAGAGATGAAGCAAAGAATAATTACAGCAATTATTGCAATAGCCGTATTTTTGCCGTTCGTTTTAATCGGAAAGCTACCACTGGTACTTTTCACTTTTCTACTAGTCGGAATCGGCATATTTGAAATGTTTCGGATGAGAAAAATACCGTTTCTTTCTATTCCGGGAATTATTTCTTTAGTTACTGTATGGTTGATGGTACTACCTAACCATTATTTAAATATCACAAAAGTTGAAATAGGATTAATCGCTGTTTTATTGTATTTAACGTATATGGTTTTTTCTAAAAATAAATTTACATTTGATGATGTCGCATTTTCGATATTGGCTGTTATTTACATAGGAACTGGATTTCATTTCTTTATTGAAATTAGAGAAACACAATTAGCGTATCTTATTTATTCGTTATTTATTATTTGGGCAACAGACTCTGGGGCTTACTTTATAGGCAGAGCTATTGGAAAGCGAAAATTATGGCCAGAAATCAGTCCAAATAAAACAGTCGAAGGATTTGTTGGAGGGATTATCAGTGCTTTAGTGGTAGGGGTTCTATTTAGTGTGTTTGGCTACATAGAATGGTCTATAGGCTTTGCTTTTACTACCATTATCTTATCCATTTTTGGACAAATTGGGGATTTAACAGAATCAGCTTTAAAGCGCCATTATGATGTGAAGGATTCTGGTAGATTATTACCAGGACACGGTGGGATTCTGGATAGGTTTGATAGCCTTATCTTTGTCTGGCCACTGCTTTATTTTATCTTTGAACGATTTCTTGATTTAATTTAAAATAAAAGGTAGGAAATAATGGGTGTAGGAGTGAGGTAGTGAAGTATATTAGTTTGCTTGGGGCGACTGGATCGATTGGAACACAAACGTTGGATGTTATTAAAAATCATCCTGATATGTTTCAATTAGTTGCCTTTTCATCAGGAAGAAATTTAGAACTTACAAAAAAGATTATCGAAGAATTCAGACCATCACTTGTTTCCGTTTCAGAAAAAAGCGATTATGAGCAATTAAAACAAATTTTTCCGACCATTCATTTAAGCTATGGAATGGAAGGTCTAACGGAAGTAGCTGTCTTTGATAAAGCGGATATACTAGTTAATGCAGTAATTGGTAGTGTTGGGCTACATCCAACCTTACAAGCAATCGAAGCAAAAAAGGTTATAGCGATCGCAAATAAGGAGACATTAGTAACAGCAGGGCATATTGTGATGGAAGCTGCTGCAAAATATAATGTACCTGTTTTACCAGTTGATAGTGAGCATTCAGCTATTTTTCAATGTTTACAAGGGGAAAATCAAAAGAATATTGAGCGCCTAATCATTACAGCCTCGGGTGGGAGCTTCCGAGATTTAAGCAGAACAGATTTAGAACAAGTGACAGTAGAAGATGCTTTGAATCATCCGAACTGGTCAATGGGTGCAAAAATTACGATAGATTCTGCAACAATGATGAATAAAGGATTGGAAGTAATTGAAGCACACTGGTTATTTGGGCTTCCGTATGAGAAAATAGATGTATTATTACATAAAGAAAGTATCATCCATTCGATGGTAGAATTTCATGATAGTAGTGTGATTGCTCAATTAGGGACACCAGATATGCGAATACCAATCCAATACGCCCTTTCCTATCCAGAGCGCCTTTCTGTTGCGAATGGGAAACGATTAGATTTGGCTACAATAGGAAAATTGCATTTTCAAGAAATGGATATGGAGAGATTTAAATGTCTTCATTTTGCTTATGAGGCAGGAAAAGTAGGCGGCACATTGCCAACCGTTTTAAATGCAGCAAATGAAGTGGCGGTTCAAAAGTTCTTAAATAACGAAATTAGCTTTCTGCAAATTGAAGACTTAATCGAAAAAGCACTAAATAGTCATCAGAATATACTAAACCCTAGTCTTGAAGTGATCCAAGAGGTTGACTTAGAAACAAGAAAAAGAGTAAGCACACTTCTATAAAAAGGTGGTTAAATTTTGTATACAGTTATAGCTTTTATCATCATTTTTGGTGCGTTAGTATTTTTTCACGAATTAGGGCATTTCGTTTTAGCTAAGCGTGCAGGTATTTTATGCCGTGAATTTGCAATTGGAATGGGACCTAAAGTTCTTTCCTTAAAAAAAGGAGAAACCGTATATACGATTCGTCTTCTACCAATTGGTGGCTATGTCCGTATGGCAGGGGAAGATCCAGAAATGGTCGATATTAAACCTGGCCATCGAATCGGTTTAATCCTAAATGAAAAGGAAGAAGTAACCAAAATCATTATTAATAATAAAGAGAAGTATCCAAATGCACGTGTTATTAATGTTGAGGATGCTGATTTAGAACATAAGCTCTTCATTAAAGGCTATGTTGAGGATGACTTGGAGGAAAAACTGCTTGTTTTTCCTATTAAAAAAGACGCGGTCTTCGTTGAGAATGGTGTTGAAACACAGATTGCGCCATATGACCGTCAGTTTGCAAGTAAGTCATTAGGACAACGAACGCTTGCTATTTTTGCAGGTCCTGCCATGAACTTTGTACTAGCTTTCCTTATTTTTATCGTTATCGCTCTATTACAAGGGATTCCTTCGAATGAAGCTAAGCTTGGTAAGCTAACAGATGATGGGGTGGCAATTAGTGCTGGGTTACACGAAGGTGATAATGTAATAAGTATTGATGGCCAGTCGGTTGGATCATGGAAAGAAGTTGTTTCTATCATTCAAAAGAGTCCAGGGGAAAATTTAGAATTTCTTATTGATCGTAATGGACAAGAAATGACGATTGATGTTACACCGAAGGAAACAGAAGTAGATGGGAAAACAATTGGGCTTGTTGGTGTATACAGCCCAATGGAAAAATCCCCATTAAAATCTATTCAATATGGAGCAACACAAACCTATACATGGACGAAAGATATTATTGGAGCAGTTGGAAAACTAGTAACAGGCCAATTTTCGATTGATGCATTAGGTGGTCCTGTAGCTATTTATCAATCAACAGATACTGTTGCTCAATCAGGCGTCTATTCCTTAATGAATTGGGCGGCTGTCTTAAGCATTAACTTAGGAATTATGAATCTACTTCCATTACCGGCATTGGATGGTGGACGCCTATTATTCTTTGCAATCGAAGCAGTTCGCGGTAAACCAATTGACCGACAAAAAGAAGGGTTGGTCCATTTTATTGGATTTGCTTTACTCATGCTGTTGATGATCGTTGTCACTTGGAATGATATCCAACGATTTTTTATACAGTAGGATACTTTTCATTCCCCTTTTATAAGGGGAATGTTGTTTTGTGGAGAAAAAATCAATCTAATCTATAGCTTTCTTCACAATAATAACAAACACATAAAAATATTAGAGGTGCAAACATAGATGAAGCAAAGTAAAATGTTAATACCAACATTAAGAGAAGTACCAGCAGATGCTGATATTAAAAGCCATCAGTTATTATTAAGAGCAGGATATATTAGACAAAATGCAAGTGGTATCTATTCCTATTTGCCACTAGCAAATAAAGTAATAAAGAAAATTGAACAAATTATTCGCGAAGAAATGGATGCTGCAGGAGGAGTAGAACTTTTGATGCCTGCCTTGCAACAAGCCGAATTATGGCAGGAATCAGGCAGATGGTTTACTTATGGACCAGAATTGATGCGTCTTAAAGACCGCAATAGTCGTGAATTTGCATTAGGTGCAACCCATGAAGAAGTCATCACAAGCTTAGTTCGTGACGAAGTAAAATCGTATAAACGTCTGCCGCTTACCCTTTATCAAATCCAAACGAAATTCAGAGATGAGAAAAGACCACGTTTTGGAATCTTGCGCGGCAGAGAGTTTATTATGAAGGATGCATACAGCTTCCATTCTTCCCATGAAAGCTTAGGGGAAGTTTATGATGCGATTTTCAAAGCATATTGCAATATTTTCGAGCGTTGCGGCTTAAATTATCGTGCAGTTATCGCAGACAGTGGTGCAATGGGCGGGAAGGATACCCATGAATTCATGGTATTATCTGATGTAGGAGAAGATACTATTGCATATTCAACAGAATCCAATTATGCTGCAAATATTGAAATGGCGCCTGTTGTTAACACTTATGAAAAAGCGGAAGAGCCTGCAAAGGAACTAGAAAAAGTAGAAACGAAAGAGCAGAAATCAATTGAAGAAGTTTCTTCTTTCTTAAATGTAGCAGCAGATAAATGCATAAAATCTCTTTTATTTAAAGTAGATGAAAAGTTTGTTCTAGTATTAGTTCGTGGAGACCATGAAGTAAATGATATAAAAGTGAAAAACTTATTAGAAGCAAATAGTGTAGAATTAGCAGATCATGCAGATACGGAAGCTGTTTTAGGAAGCAAGATTGGTTCATTAGGTCCAATTAATGTAAAAGATGTAGAAGTAATTGCCGATCATGCTGTGAAAGCAATTGTTAATGGTGTTTGTGGGGCAAATGAAGAGCATTTCCACTATGTGAATGTGAATCCTGAACGTGATTTTGCGGTTGATCAATATGCAGACATCCGTTTCATTCAAGAAGGGGACCTTTCACCAGACGGAAAAGGCACAATTACTTTTGCAAAAGGGATTGAAGTAGGACATGTCTTTAAGCTTGGTACTCGATATAGCGAAGCAATGGGTGCAACATATTTAGATGAAAATGGCAGAAGCCAGGCCCTTATTATGGGCTGCTATGGAATTGGTGTATCTAGAACGATGGCAGCAATTGTAGAGCAATTTAATGATGACAGAGGAATTGTATGGCCAAATACTATAGCTCCATTCGATGTTCATTTAATCACTGTCAATACAAAAGACGAAGCACAAAATGAATTAACAGATAAATTATATGCATCATTAAAAGCAAATCGTATTGATGTATTAGTCGATGACCGCGCTGAGCGTGCTGGTGTGAAATTTGCTGACTCTGATTTAATTGGTTTACCAATTCGAATAACAGTTGGGAAAAAAGCATCTGAAGGAATCGTAGAAGTGAAAGTGAGAAGTACAGGAGAAATGCTAGAAGTTCATGAAAGCGAGCTTGCAGCTACCATTCTTCGCTTAACACAAGTAGAAGGATAATTGAAAAAAGATAAAAAGAAAAAGATTTAGCAATTGGCTAAATCTTTTTCTTTTTGTGTATTCGATTGTATGCTAAACTGCATTAAGTAGAAGAACAGATTTTCTGTGCTATAATTATTTTTATAGAATTTAGTAAGATTGGAAGGAGCGACATAAATGAGTGATATACAGGGGAAAGTAGATCGTTTCCAGATTTTGTTGCAGCAATTGCAATTCACAGACGATCAATATATTTCCCATTTTCGCAACGCCAGCATTGAAAAAATTGTTGTCGAAAAGCGATCCAAGAAATGGCATTTTCATTTTTTGTTTGACGATATCATTCCATTTCAAGTCTATCAATTATTTACTGCAAAGTTAAGAAGTAGCTTTTCTCATATTGCTACTATTACGTATGATATTCGAGTAAGAAATGGAATCGTCACAGATGTATTAATTCGTGACTATTGGTCTGCATGTATAGAGGAAATGCAAGGAATCTCTCCCCCGCTTTTAAAATTATTAAATGAGCAAGTGCCTCAATTTAATGGAAATAAGCTAACCATTCAAGTGAGAAATGAAATGGAAGGTTTAGCGATTAAACGAAAATATGCTAACTTGATTACCGATGCCTATCAATATTTTGGTTTTCCTGCAATGAGTTTAGATACAGAAATTGTACAGGAAAAATCGAATTCAGAGTATGAACAATTTTTACTAGCGAAGCAAAAAGAGGACGAGGAAAGAGGAAAGCAAGCATTATTAGACATTCAGAAGATGGAAGCTGAAAAAGAAGCCGGCGATTCTCCAATACCTAGTGGTCCATTAACAATTGGATTAACGATTAAGGATGATAGTGACTATCGCCGTATGGAAGAGATAGTGGATGAAGAAAGACGTGTGACGGTCCAAGGCTATGTCTTTTTTGCTGAAACAAAAGAGCTTCGTAGTGGACGGACACTTCTAACCTTTAAAATTACAGATTACACAAGTTCTATTCTCGTAAAAATGTTCTCTCGTGATAAAGAAGATGCAGCACTTTTCCAATTAGTCAAAAAGGGTATGTGGCTCAGAGCACGTGGAAGTATTCAAAATGATACCTTCGTTCGTGATTTAGTGATGATTGGAAATGATTTAAATGAAATAAAGGCTGTTGAACGGAAAGATACAGCAAAAGAGGATGAAAAGAGAGTAGAATTGCATCTTCATACTCCAATGAGTCAAATGGATGCAGTTTCATCTGTTGCTACACTTGTTGGGCAAGCGAAAAAATGGGGGCACAAAGCGATAGCTATCACAGACCACGCTGTTGCGCAATCATTCCCAGAAGCGTTTGGAGCTGGAAAGAAAAACGATGTCAAAATTCTTTACGGAGTAGAGATGAATCTAGTGGACGATGGTGTACCGATTGCCTATAATCCAAAGGATATCGTGCTAGATGATGCCACGTATGTGGTATTTGACGTTGAGACAACAGGACTTTCAGCCGTATATAACACGATTATTGAGCTTGCAGCAGTGAAGATTCATAATGGGGAAATCATTGATCGATTTGAGTCATTTGCAAATCCGCATCATCGCCTTTCTGCGACAACGATAAATTTAACCGGTATTACTGATGATATGGTAGAAAGTGCACCTGAAATTGATATTGTCTTACGTAAGTTTGCAGAGTGGACAGGCGATAGTATTTTGGTTGCCCATAATGCTTCGTTTGACGTTGGGTTTTTAAATGTCGGTTACCAGAAAGCGGGATTGCCAAAATCGACAAATGCGGTCATTGATACATTGGAATTAGGTAGATTCTTATATCCGGAAATGAAAAATCACCGGTTGAATACATTAGCGAAGAAATTTGATATTGAATTAACCCAGCATCACCGCGCGATATATGATGCAGAGGCGACGGGGTATCTTGCGTTGAAAATGCTGAAGGATGCTTCTGAAAAGGGAATTCTTAATCATAATCAATTAAATGATAATATGGGGCAGGGAAATGCATACCAAAGAGCTCGTCCTTATCACTGTACCGTCCTTGCACAAACCGAGGTTGGCTTAAAAAATCTATTTAAGCTCGTATCAATTGCCCATATTAATTACTTCTATCGTGTTCCCCGTATTCCGAGATCTGTGTTGGAAAAATATAGAGAAGGTTTGCTAGTAGGCTCAGCCTGCGATAAAGGGGAAGTCTTTGAAGCGATGATGCAAAAGGCTCCTGAAGAAGTAGAAGATATTGCCCCATTTTATGATTATTTAGAGGTAATGCCAAAAGAGGTTTATGCTCATTTAATCGAAATGGAGCTAGTGCAAGATGAAAAAGCATTAGAAGAAATAATCGGTAATATCGTAAAGCTAGGCGATAAATTAGACATACCTGTTGTCGCAACGGGAAATGTTCATTATCAAAATCCAAATGATAAGATTTATCGAGAAATTTTGGTTGGATCACAAGGTGGAGCGAATCCACTGAATCGCCATAAGCTTCCAGATGTACATTTTAGAACAACGAATGAAATGTTAGACTGTTTCACCTTCCTCGGCAAAGAAAAGGCAAAGGAAATAGTCGTCACAAATACAAATAAAATCGCTGATATGATTGATGTCATTAAACCAATCAAGGATGATCTTTATACACCAAAAATTGAAGGCTCTGAAGAAGAAATGCGGGAAATGAGCTATGGAATGGCAAGACGGATTTATGGGGATGAACTTCCTGAAATCGTAGAAGCCCGTTTGGAAAAAGAACTGAAGAGTATTATTGGTCATGGATTTGCCGTTATTTATTTGATTTCTCATAAACTCGTGAAAAAATCATTAGATGATGGATATTTAGTAGGTTCCCGTGGATCTGTTGGTTCTTCTTTTGTCGCCACGATGACAGAAATAACCGAGGTAAACCCACTTCCTCCTCATTATATTTGCGCAGAATGTAAATATTCGGAGTTCTTTAACGATGGTTCTGTTGGTTCTGGATTTGACTTGCCGGATAAAAATTGTCCTAACTGTGGGGCGCGGTTGAAGAAAGATGGTCATGATATTCCGTTTGAAACTTTCCTTGGATTTAAAGGGGATAAGGTACCTGATATTGATTTGAGTGCGCCACGTTATCAATTGAAAAGATTGGTCACTAGCTTTTGCTAGGAGAACTGTTAACTCAAAGTGTGGAATGATAGGGTAACGCCTTGAAACACACTCACTGAATCTGCGGCAAGCGAAGGAAATAATGTAAATAGTTAAACTCGTTTGAAGCCCGCTAAAGTCGGCTGAAGTTTACCCTAACACATAATGGTGAGGCAAGACCCTAATAGAGTTGTAAACGATAGGCCGGGTGTCTACAAAACTTCTATGGTTAGTATGGATAGAGTTATCTGGACGAATCCTCGACTGACTCTTCGTGAATGTCACTAAGTAGAAATGCTTAGGGGTCCTAATAGGACTTTCTAGTGTGGATGAGTAAACGTTAGGTTATGAAAATCCATATAGCTTTATAGGAGCTATCAAGCTAGACGGAGTTTAGAGGAAACCTACGGAAGTATGTATAGATAGAGTTAACGGAACGTGGGAAGCTTCGGAGACTTGAGGTGATTACACACCGATTGAAAGTCGTTCTTCAAAAAGCTCAGCTTGAGTATAATGAAGATTTGTCGAAGTGGCAGTAAAGCCGTAGTACCGATTGTAGGAACTGCTGATGACGACCAAATATACTGAATAGGTCCGAGGGAAAAACAGTTCTGAGGGAAGGGCTTGAGTAGTCTTTTACGATACAAATCCTACACAAGTCAGTATTCTTGTATGACTAAATAGAAACGAAAGCCTTTCTTGGAGGTGATTAGTTGGCTGACTTAATGGTTCAAAAGCTAAGAAATAACGAATATTTCAATGTTCAAGACACATTTGACCATTTGTATGCTGAAAGTAAAAATGGAAGGTATTTTAATAAGCTGTACGATTTAATCATCTCAGAAGAAAATATTCTTCTCGCTTTTCAAAACTTGAAAAGGAACACTGGAAACAGAACAACTGGTCAAACTATTATCATGTCAATACACTAGACGCCAAAGCATTAAAGAAACTCAATGCACTACGCAAGGTAGTAGGATTCCGAGCGTTAGTGATCTAATTATCGTAAATATAAAGACGATAGAGCGCCGTATGACACCGAAAGGGTCACGTACGGTGTGGGGCAGGGGAAAAGCTAGAGATGACATCAAAGGCTTACCTATTGCCATATTTTTCCGGTGAATATCAGCCAATCGCCCATAACTATACAAAAGTACTGTTTGGTGATGAGTATGTATACCGTGCAGGAACAATAGGTACTGTAGCTGATAAAACAGCATATGGTTATGTTAAGGCATATCAAAACGATAATAATTTGCAAATTCGCGGTGCGGAAATTGACCGATTAGCATCTGGCTGTACGGGTGTTAAGCGAACAACTGGACAGCATCCAGGGGGAATCATTGTTATTCCGGATTATATGGATGTTTATGACTTTACGCCGATTCAATTTCCAGCAGATGATCGAAATTCCGAATGGAAAACAACCCATTTTGATTTCCATTCTATCCATGATAATGTACTGAAGCTTGATATTCTAGGACATGATGATCCGACTGTTATCAGAATGCTTCAAGATTTAAGTGGGATTGACCCTAAGACAATTCCGACAGATGATCCAGAAGTAATGAAAATATTCAGTGGTACGGAGTCACTTGGGGTAACCCCAGAACAAATTTATTGTAAAACAGGTACATTTGGTATCCCTGAGTTTGGAACAAAATTTGTTCGACAAATGCTAGAAGATACAAAGCCGACAACGTTTTCTGAGTTAGTACAGATATCTGGTCTATCTCACGGTACAGATGTTTGGCTAGGCAATGCCCAAGAACTTATTCATAATAATATTTGTAACTTAAGTGAAGTAATAGGATGTCGTGATGACATTATGGTTTATCTAATCTATCAAGGACTGGATCCAAGTTTCGCTTTCAAAATCATGGAAAGTGTGCGTAAAGGGAAAGGTCTATCAGATGAGATGGAAGAAGAAATGAGAAAGAACGAAGTACCAGAATGGTATATTGATTCTTGCAAAAAGATAAAATATATGTTCCCGAAGGCGCATGCCGCTGCTTACGTATTAATGGCAGTAAGGATTGCTTATTTCAAAGTGCATCATGCATTGCTTTATTACGCTGCATATTTCACTGTTCGTGCCGATGATTTTGATGTTGATGCAATGGTGAAAGGCTCCCATAGTATTAAAGCAGTAATAGATGATATAAGTGCAAAAGGGTTAGACGCATCAACGAAAGAGAAGAACTTATTAACTGTAATGGAGCTAGCCTTTGAAATGGTAGAAAGGGGCTATTCCTTTAAAAAGGTTGATTTATATAAATCTAGTGCTACTGAATTTATTATTGAAGGTAATTCTCTTATTCCACCATTCAATAGTATCCCAGGATTGGGAACAAATGCTGCAATAAATATTGTGGAAGCTAGAAAAAATGGGGAGTTTTTATCAAAAGAGGATTTACAGCAACGGGGAAAAGTTTCTAAAACCATTATGCAATATCTTGACAATCACGGTTGCTTGGCAGATATGCCAGACCAAAATCAGCTTTCCTTATTCTAATAGATTTTTTAGAAGTCGGAAGAAACGTTGTAATAACGGACTTTCATTTGCATAAATGAAGCGGTTATGGTATAGTTTAATTGGAAATACTAAGGATAACTTTCGCGAATGGAGAGTGGGGCAACCCACTCTTTCCTGTTTGTATTAGGGTTTTTTCCTAAAATCAGAAGTGAATGGTATCACACTAATTTGAGAATTGAGCAACAAGTGTACATATTTTAGTTTACTAAGTTGACTCTAAAAACATAATAAGGTTCCTTGCTTAAGGAGGGAAAAATTTTGAGCAAAGTAACACAAATAGTGGAAGAAATGGCACATCCCATTTTAGATGAACTACATTTAGAATTAGTAGATGTTGAATATGTAAAAGAGGGACCAAACTGGTTTTTACGTGTTTACATTGACAAAGAAACTGGCGTGGATATTGATGAATGTGCAGTTGTTAGTGAAAAACTAAGTGAAAAGCTAGATGAAGTCGATCCGATTTCAGAGAACTACTTTTTAGAGGTTTCTTCCCCTGGAGCAGAACGACCATTAAAAAAAGACAAAGATTTCGAAAAGGCAATCGGGAAAAATGTTTATATTAAAACATATGAACCAATTGAAAACGAAAAAACCTTTGAAGGAATCTTAACAGCTTTTGATGGAAAAATGGTGACAGTCGAAGTCAAAATAAAGACAAGAAAGAAAACGATTGAGATCCCATACGAAAAAGTTGCTAAAGCAAGGCTTGCAGTTACTTTTTCATAATTTATAAAGGACCTTAATTAAGAAGCTTTAAGAAAAAGCTTCGCTAACTTACGGTCATTTCATTATTGATAATAGAGAATAAAGGGGGATACACGCTCATGAGCAGTGAATTAGTTGATGCTCTAGTGTTACTTGAAAAAGAAAAAGGAATATCACGAGAAGTGATCATGGATGCAATGGAAGCGGCTTTAATCTCTGCTTATCGCCGCAATTTTAACCAGGCACAAAATGTACGAATTGATTTGAATTTAGGTGCAGGTTCTATGCGTGTATTGGCTAGAAAAGAAGTAGTAGATGAGGTATTTGATCCACGTCTGGAAATTTCTTTGGAAGATGCACAAAAAATTAATCCGAACTATGAAGTAGAAGATATTGTGGAATTAGAAGTTACACCAAAAGATTTTGGTCGTATTGCAGCGCAAACTGCAAAACAAGTAGTTACACAAAGAGTTCGTGAGGCAGAAAGAGGAATTATCTATTCCGAATTTATCGATCGCGAAGAAGACATCATGACAGGGATTGTTCAACGTCAAGATAGCAAATTTATTTATGTAAGCTTAGGAAAAATTGAAGCAATCTTGCCTACAAATGAACAAATGCCAAATGAGCATTATAAACCACATGATAGAATCAAAGTGTTCTTAACAAAAGTGGAAAAGACAACAAAAGGTCCACAAATCTTTGTTTCTAGAACACATCCAGGTTTACTAAAAAGATTATTTGAGATGGAAGTGCCAGAAATTTATGATGGCACAGTAGAAATCAAATCGGTTGCTCGTGAAGCTGGAGATCGTTCCAAAATTTCCGTTCATTCAGAAAATGAAGAAGTAGATCCAGTAGGTTCATGTGTAGGTCCTAAAGGAACTCGTGTGCAGACGATTGTAAATGAGTTAAAAGGGGAAAAGATTGATATTGTTAAGTGGTCTAGTGACCCAACAGTATTTGTCGCAAATGCATTAAGCCCTTCAAAAGTATTAGAAGTAATTGTGAATGAAGAAGACAAAGCAACTACTGTGATTGTTCCAGATTATCAATTGTCATTGGCAATTGGTAAGAGAGGCCAAAATGCACGCTTAGCAGCGAAGCTTACTGGCTGGAAAATTGATATCAAATCTGAATCGGAAGCAAGAGAAGTTGGAATTTATCCAACAGAAAATTCATTAATTAAATTTGATGATGAAGTAGAAGAAGAGGATGATTTTCGTTTAAGCACGGAAGATTTCGAGTGATAGAGGTGAATGTGTGTGAACAAACCAAGAAAAGTACCAATGCGTAAATGTGTTGCTACCGGTGAAATGAGGCCGAAAAAAGAATTAGTTCGCATCGTTCGTTCCAAAGAAGGGGATGTATCCGTCGATTTAACAGGGAAAAAATCTGGTCGCGGAGCATATCTTTCATTGGATAGAGAAGCAGTACTATTAGCCAAGAAGAAGAATATTCTTTCTAATCAGCTAGAAGTTACAGTAGATGATTCTGTCTATGAGGAGCTGTTAGAACTAATAGATAAGGAGCAAAGACAATCCAAATGAACGATAACAAGTGGATGTCATTACTTGGCTTAGCAAATCGAGCACGGAAAATAACCTCAGGTGAGGAATTGACCGTAAAAGAAATTAGAAGCGGTAATGCAAAGCTAATATTATTGTCGGAAGATGCGTCACAAAACACGACAAAGAAAATCACGGATAAGTGCCGTTCCTATAAAGTACCAGTGAAGCTTGTTTCTAATAGGGAAATCCTCGGGAAAGCAATAGGGAAAGAGCAAAGAGTGGTTGTCGCTGTTTTGGATAATGGATTTGCAAAAAAACTTTTAACGCTGCTCGATTAATTCTAGCGGGGGTGAAATGATGAGTAAAGTGCGAGTATACGAATACGCAAAACAATATAACATTTCAAGCAAGGATGTTATTGCTAAATTAAAAGAGATGAACGTAGAAGTCTCAAACCATATGACAACATTGGAAGAGGAAGCAATAAAAAAACTAGATCGTGTATATAATAAAAAGAACGAAGAAAATAAGCCAAAAACACCGGCTCAAAAAGCGGTTGCTAAAAATATCGCAGACGAGTATGAAAAAGAAAGCGATGAAATGGCTGAAAAGGGGAAAGTAAATCAATCTGTGAAAAATACTAAAGATAATAAACCAGGGTTTAATAAACCAAAAAACAATAACAACAATAATAACAAAAATAGAAATAACAATCGCAAAGGGAAGCAAAATGCTGCTCCAGTTGCTCCACCTGCTCCGAAAAAAGAAAAAGAATTACCAGAGAAAATTACATTCAGTGAGTCTTTAACTGTTGCTGAATTAGCAAAAAAATTACATCGTGAACCATCTGAAATCATCAAAAAATTATTCCTACTTGGTGTAATGGCAACGATCAACCAAGAATTAGATAAAGATGCGATCGAGTTAATCTGTACAGATTACGGGGTAGAAGTTGAAGAAGAAATTAAAATAGATACAACGGACCTAGAAGTATACTTTGCAGATGATGAAAATGCAGAATTAATAGAGCGCCCATCTGTTGTTACAATCATGGGACACGTTGACCACGGGAAAACAACATTACTTGACAGTATCCGTAATACAAAGGTAACAGCAGGAGAAGCTGGTGGTATTACCCAGCATATCGGTGCATACCAAATTGAGGAAAATGGCAAGAAAATTACGTTTCTTGATACACCAGGACACGCAGCCTTTACTACAATGCGTGCACGTGGTGCGAAAATTACAGATATCACCATTCTTGTTGTAGCTGCTGACGATGGTGTTATGCCACAGACAATCGAAGCAATCAACCATGCGAAGGCTGCTGAGGTTCCTATTATTGTGGCAGTCAATAAAATGGATAAACCAACTGCAAATCCTGATCGAGTAATGCAGGAATTAACAGAACATGGATTAGTACCAGAAGCTTGGGGTGGGGAAACTATCTTTGTTCCACTTTCCGCATTAACTGGTGAAGGTATTGATTCTTTACTGGAAATGATTTTATTAGTAAGTGAAGTAGAAGAATATAAAGCTAATCCAAATCGTAATGCAGTTGGAACTGTTATTGAAGCAGAGCTAGATAAAGGGAAAGGTTCTGTCGCAACTTTACTAGTTCAAAATGGTACATTGCGCGTAGGAGATCCAATTGTAGTTGGAAATACATTTGGTCGCGTTCGTGCAATGGTTAACGATTTAGGTAGACGTGTGAAATCAGCAGGACCATCAACACCTGTTGAAATTACTGGTTTAAACGAGGTTCCACAAGCTGGTGATCGATTTGTTGTCTTCAATGATGAGAAAACAGCAAGACAAGTCGGAGAAGCTCGTTCTACACAAGCAATTCAAGCTCAAAGATCAGAAAAAACAAGAATCAGTCTTGATAATCTGTTTGAACATATGAAACAAGGGGAAATGAAAGATATTAATATCGTTCTTAAAGCCGATGTTCAAGGTTCAGCAGAAGCATTAGCTGCCGCTCTTTATAAAATTGAAGTAGAAGGCGTAAATGTTAAAATTATTCATACTGGTGTAGGTGCCATTAATGAATCAGATATTACACTTGCAGCTGCATCTAATGCAATTGTTATCGGATTTAACGTTCGACCTGATGTTAATGCGAAAAGAGCTGCAGATGCTGAAGAAGTAGATGTACGTTTACACCGTATTATCTATAAAGTAATTGAAGAAATCGAAGCGGCAATGAAAGGGATGCTTGACCCTGAATTCCAAGAAAAAATTATTGGTCAGGCTGAAATTCGTCAAACTTTCAAGGTTTCTAAAATCGGTACGATTGCAGGTTCCTATGTAACAGACGGAAAAATTACAAGAGATAGCGGCATTCGCTTAATCCGTGACGGTGTTGTAATTTTTGAAGGCGAAATCGATGCATTAAAACGTTTTAAGGACGATGCAAAAGAAGTAGCTCAGGGTTACGAGTGTGGGATTACAATCAAAAACTTTAACGATGTTAAAGAAGGCGATATTATCGAAGCATATGTTATGGAAGAAATTGAGCGTAAATGATAATTGGTTTAATGACAGTGGAATGCATTATTTATGATGCCCACTCATTAAAAGAAAAGCGGGCGGTCCTACAAAGGATTATGACCCGCTTAAAGCAAAAATACAATATCTCTATTTCAGAGGTAGACTTTCAAGATACTTGGCAAAGAACAAAGATTGCTATCGTTACAGTTGCTTCTGCACGTGTCTCCGTTGAAGGTGTGTTGCAGCAAGCACAGCAGTTTATCGATTCTTTCCCAGAAATAGAGAGAACGGTAACAGATATAGAATGGCTTTAATAAAATGAGGTGAATTGCGCGATGAGTCTAAGACCAAATCGTGTTGGTGAACAAATGAAGAAGGAATTGGGCGAGATTATTACTCGTAAGATAAAAGATCCTCGCATCGGCTTTGTAACCGTTACAGATGTTAACGTTACAGGTGACCTTCAACAAGCAACTGTGTATATTTCCGTACTTGGCGATGAGGAACAACGTGAAAATACACTAAAAGGATTAGCAAAAGCGAAAGGTTTTATCCGTTCAGAGATTGGACAACGCATTCGTTTACGCAAAACTCCTGAGATTACTTTTGAATTTGATGAGTCGATAGATTACGGAAATAGAATTGATACATTATTGCATCAAATCGCAAAAGAAAATCCGTCTAGCAACGACGAAAGATAAGATGTAAAAATAAGTATGCTCCTATCGGACTTTTTCCATGATGGTTATGGATATGGACGATAGGAGTTTTTTTATAGAGGCTTAAATAAAGTTAACTTTCGAACAAAGCGCGTTGATTTCCGTTACAGGAACTTGCTTTCCGCGGGGAGGGATGAGAGCCTCCTCGGCTTTGCCTGCGGGTCTCTTATTTCCCTCATCTCCCGCAGGAGTCAAGTTCCCTCAATCAACTCAGAATTTTAAATGACATTACAAGTAAAGAGCAAGATCTATTTTCGCATTAATTATTTAAATTTATAAATGAATAAAGGATGAGGTATATGGAAGGGATTTTACCGTTATGGAAGCCGAAGGGGCTTACTTCGCATGATTGTGTTTTTCGTTTGCGAAAGATATTACATATGAAGAGGATTGGTCATACTGGCACACTCGATCCAGATGTAACAGGGGTATTGCCGATTTGTTTAGGAAGAGCGACGAAAGTAGCGGAATATATAACAGATGCTGGCAAAGAATACGTAGGAGAAGTAACGATAGGCTACTCTACTACTACAGAAGACCGTTCTGGAGAAAAGGTAGAGGAAAAGGAAGTAACAGAAACGATTACGAGAGAAAGAATCGAGGCAATATTACAAGAATTAACAGGGACAATTACGCAAACACCGCCAATGTATTCTGCCGTAAAAGTAAATGGAAAAAGGCTTTATGAATATGCAAGACAAGGATTAGTGATTGAACGACCTTCAAGACAAGTGACTATTTATTCTTTAGAATTAATAGAAGAATGGAAAGAATTAAAGGGTGATATCGTATCCTTTCGATTTAAAGTAAGCTGCAGTAAAGGAACATATATCAGAACGCTCGCTGTGATGATTGGAGAAAAATTAGGGTATCCTGCCCATATGTCAGACTTAAGTCGAACACGTTCTGCAACATTTACGGAAAAAGAATGTGTGACCTTTGAAGAGCTTGAAGAATATGTAGAAAAAGGGATTGTTGATAAGCTTATTTATCCGATTGAAGACGCGCTTTTACATTTGCCGAAATATGAAATAAATGATACATTAGCAATGAAGGTACGAAACGGAACGGTATTAGAAACTCCTGCTCATTTAGTAGAAGAACAGGAGCCAATTGTCATTCAAACAACAACAGGTGAAGCGTTAGCTATCTATGTTCAGCATCCAACAAAAAATGGTTTAATAAAACCGTCAAAAATATTGAAAATTTTGGAATAGTGAATAATGCGTCGTACACCTTGAAACAGTGTGACAAAAGGGATAAAGAAATTAGAGCTAGAAAAGGTGAGTAGCGTAGTGAAAATAGTTAGAATCAATCATTCAGAACGAAATAAAGAGCAAGATTATCCGCCAATTTCCATTGCGTTAGGTTCTTTTGATGGTGTACATCTTGGTCACCAAAAAGTAATCGGAGAAGCAAAAAATATAGCAGATCAAAATGGATGGAGCAGTGCTGTTATGACGTTCGATCCCCATCCTTCTATCGTGCTAGGTGGAAAAACGAAAAAAGTAGAGTATTTAACCTCTTTTGAATCCAAAGTGGAAGAATTAGCAAAATTAGGAATTGATTATTTATTCATTGTTGATTTCACTATTGAATTTGCTAGTTTGCCACCGCAAGAATTCGTAGATACGTATTTAATTGACTTAAATGTGAAGCATGTTGTAGCAGGTTTTGATTATACTTATGGCAAGAAAGCTCAAGGAACGGCTGGAACACTTTCGGAACATTCACGAGGTAAATATGAAACAACCATTATTGGAAAAGAAACCATTGGGGGAGAGAAAGTAAGTTCCACATTGATTCGTTCCCTTATTAATAATGGAGATATGGAAAAAGTTCCTTCCCTATTAGGCAGATATTATACGATAAAAGGCACTGTCATTCATGGCGATAAGCGGGGAAGAACAATCGGTTTTCCTACAGCAAACGTAAAGCAAGCAAGTGATGTTATTTTGCCACCACTTGGTGTATATGCGGTCCGATTATTAGTAAATGGAAAGTGGTATGAAGGGGTATGTAATTTAGGCACAAAACCAACCTTCACTCCAGAAGAGAAAACAGCCAGCATTGAAGTCCATATTTTCGATTTCCATCAAGACATCTATGGACATTCCGTAACAGTAGAATGGCATAAACGAATCAGAAGTGAACAAAAATTCAATGGAATCGATGAACTAGTAGCCCAAATAGAAAAAGACAAGCAAACGGCATTACAATATTTTTATGATAACGCACAATAAGAAAAAAATGAAAGTAATACGGAATATTCTAAATAGATTTGGAAATACTGGTTAAATATATTCCAACAGGTAAATAGAAAGAAACAAGTAATAGTAAGGAAACTTTTATTTGTTTCTATTAGAATCGATGTTTGGCCAGACTCTCTTTTGTGTTCTTTGCTTATTTTAAAAAATAAAAGGTTATGTCTTGATTTTTCACAAGAAAACAGGTATTCTTAAATACGTACTAAAAACAACCTTTGCTTGGCAAATCGAATCACCAACGTTTTGCTCGGTAAATGGGGATTAGTGTAATAGAAATAGGAGGTGAAACAGGATGGCAATCACTCAAGAACGTAAAAACGAACTTATCAATGAGTACAAAACGCATGAGAACGATACTGGATCTCCAGAAGTTCAAATCGCTGTCCTTACTGAGTCAATCAATAACTTAAATGAACATTTACGTACACATAAAAAGGATCATCACTCACGTCGTGGTCTTTTGAAAATGGTAGGTAGACGTCGTAATCTTTTAACTTACCTACGTAATAAAGACGTTCAACGTTACCGTGTTTTAATTAACAAACTTGGTCTACGTAGATAGTTAAAAAAGCGGGATATTTTTCCCGCTTTTTTATTGTAAATAAATGCGAATCTAACATATGGTTTCTATAGATTACATAAATTAATTTCGTTTTTTAGTTACATAAAATGTGTATACTAGTAGAAGAGAAAATTTAAAGGTAGTATTCTTTATTTTATAAAATAGTAGGTTTTAGGTAGTATTTAACCGGAAACCTCCATGAAGTGAATGAGTAGAGAGGGGTTTATGAATGGGACAAGATAAGCATGTCTATTCCATTGACTGGGCTGGAAGAAAGCTTACAGTCGAAATTGGACAATTAGCAAAACAAGCAAATGGCGCAGTACTTGTACGATATGGTGATACTGCTGTATTAAGCACAGCGACTGCTTCAAAAGAACCGAAAAACTTAGACTTCTTTCCATTAACAGTAAACTATGAAGAACGCCTATATGCAGTTGGTAAAATCCCAGGTGGCTTTATAAAAAGAGAAGGACGTCCAAGCGAAAGAGCGATTCTTGCAAGCCGTTTAATCGACAGACCGATTCGACCATTATTTGCTGATGGCTTCCGTAATGAAGTGCAAGTAGTCAGCATGGTTATGAGTGTGGATCAAGATTGTACATCTGAAATGGCAGCAATGTTTGGGTCATCACTCGCATTATCTGTTTCTGACATACCATTTGGCGGTCCAATCGCTGGTGTATATGTTGGAAGAATCGATGGCGAATTTGTAATCAATCCTACAGTAGAACAAGCAGAGAAAAGTGATATTAATCTTGCTGTTGCAGGTACAAAGGATGCAATCAACATGGTTGAGGCTGGTGCAGATGAAGTGCCAGAAGAAGTAATGCTTGAAGCAATTATGTTTGGTCATGATGAAATTAAACGTCTAATTGCTTTCCAAGAAAAAATTGCTGAAGAGATTGGCAAAGAGAAAACGGAAGTTGTTCTATACGAATTGGATAAAGACATCGAAGCAGATGTGCGCGCATTATGTGAAAACGAAATGCTAGAAGCCATTCGAGTACAAGAAAAGCATGCTCGTGAAGCAGCTATTAAAGTGGTAAAAGATTCTGTTATTGCAAAGTATGAAGCAGAAGAAACAGAAGAAGAAGAATTAAAGCAAGTGAAAGCAATTTTAGATAAATTAGTGAAAAATGAAGTTCGCCGTTTAATTACGGAAGATAAAGTTCGCCCAGACGGACGTGGATTAGAAGAAATCCGCCCACTATCTTCAGAAGTTCATTTATTACCAAGAACACATGGTTCTGGTCTGTTCACTCGTGGACAAACGCAAGCATTAAGCATTTGTACATTAGGTGCTCTAGGAGACGTACAAATCTTGGACGGTCTTGGAGTAGAAGAAGAAAAACGGTTTATGCATCACTATAATTTCCCTAACTTCAGTGTTGGTGAAACAGGACCAATGCGTGGACCTGGACGAAGAGAAATCGGCCATGGCGCACTAGGGGAAAGAGCCTTAGAACCGATCATTCCTTCTGAAAAAGACTTCCCATATACTATTCGACTTGTATCAGAAGTATTAGAATCCAATGGTTCTACTTCACAAGCTAGTATTTGTGCAAGTACGCTTGCTATGATGGATGCTGGGGTGCCAATTAAAGCACCAGTTGCAGGTATTGCAATGGGTCTGATTAAATCTGGTGAACACTACAGTATTTTAACAGACATACAAGGAATGGAAGATCATTTAGGAGATATGGACTTTAAAGTTGCTGGTACTTCTAAAGGGGTTACAGCACTTCAAATGGATATTAAAATTGATGGACTATCTCGTGAAATTTTAGAAGAGGCATTACAGCAAGCAAAAATTGGTCGTATGCAAATTTTAGAATCCATGATGGCAACAATCAATACTCCTAGAGAATCTTTATCTTCTTATGCGCCAAAAATCTTAATGATGTCTATTAACCCAGACAAAATTCGCGATGTAATTGGACCAAGTGGTAAACAAATCAATAAAATCATTGAAGAAACTGGAGTTAAAATTGATATCGAGCAAGATGGTACAGTATTCATTTCTTCTATTGATGATGAAATGAATAACAAAGCAAAACAAATTATTGAAGATATTGTTCGTGAAGTAGTTGTCGGACAAATGTATCTTGGCAAAGTAAAACGAATCGAGAAATTCGGTGCATTCGTTGAAATCTTTAACGGAAAAGACGGCCTTGTTCATATTTCTGAGCTTGCTGAAGAAAGAATTGGCAAAGTAGAAGACGTCGTAGCAATCGGTGATGAAATCCTTGTGAAAGTAACAGAAATTGATAAACAAGGAAGAGTTAACTTATCACGCAAAGCGGTTTTAAAAGAACAAAAAGAACAAGCTGAGAATGCTAAAAACTAACTAAATAACAAAAAGAAAAAGATGACTTTGATAAAAGCTGTTAATGGTTTAACAGATATTTTATCAAGTCATCTTTTTTTGTGGAATGAAATGATTCATCTTGAACCAAAATAAAAAATAAGGATAAGCAATGTCCATATTTCTGCGTTCTACCTTGTCCTTGATTATCATATTGTAATAACTAGGGGGGAAAGGTGATGAAGAAAATAGTTTCACTAGTAGGGATTGTTGTTGTCTCTTGGTTTTTAGTTAATAATCCTTTAGCAGATACATATGTTAGCACCTTGCAAGAAAAATCAGTAACCGTAACAGCAAATGGTTCCTTATACACAACTATTAGTGAAAAAGCAAAAGAGTTTGAAAAAGCACCAATAGATGCAAAGTTAGATCCAGTATGGAAAGCAATTCCTGGATTAAACGGGCTAAAGGTCGATATAGATGCATCATATAAAAATATGAAAAAAGAGAAGAAATTCAATGAACAAAAATTAGTTTTCCAACAAGTGAAACCAGAAATTACTTTAGCTGATTTGCCGCCTGCTCCTATTTATAAAGGAAATCCAGACAAAGAGACAGTTAGTTTTATTATAAATGTAGCATGGGGCAATGAATTTTTGCCTGATATTTTAGCTACCTTGAAAAAACATCATGTGAAGGCTAGTTTTTTCTTAGAGGGTAGATGGGTTCAAAAAAACCCAGATCTTGCAAAAATGATTGCAGAAGCTGGGCATGAAATCGGAAATCATTCCTATACACATCCTGATATGAGTAAAATTAGTAGCAGCAAAATTCATGAGGAAATAGTTAAAACAAATGATGTGATAGAAGCAACAACAGGAGAGCAAGTCACGTTGTTAGCACCACCAAGCGGATATTTTAATAATGAAGTAGTAAAGATTGCAGATCAGCAGAAGTTGAAAACAGTAATATGGTCTGTAGATACAATCGATTGGCAAAAACCAAGCCCAGATACATTGCTTAATCGAGTTCTTGCAAAAATCCATAATGGGGCACTTATCCTCATGCACCCTACAGAAGTAACGACAAATAGTCTCGAGCGATTAATTATTGAAATTGAGAATAAAGGGTATAAAATTGATACGGTTAGTGACATGCTTAGTGAGGAGCGGGAAAGCTATAATACAAAAAAATAGTAGTTCCATCCATCTTATAGTATTCTATAAGATGAAATGTATTTTAAATGCTGTTGCTTTATTTTTATGAAGGCTTGAATTAATGGATGTGTAAGGAATAGTTTCTTCGGGAATGAAGGAAATGGGAGCGGCGCCAGTAAAGCGGAAATCAACAGGGAGCATACGAAAAGTAAAAATAACATACTTATCTTCTCTTCATACGGGAATGAAACGTTATTCATCTTTTAAACCTTCCTATGTTATGATTATAATCAAACAATGTTTTGGAAAAAATAAGAGGAATAAGATATACTAGCAGTCGCAGCTATATTTAACAACTTGGTAGAAGAACAGGAGGAACATAATTGATCAAAAGATATACTTGCCAAAATGGAGTAAGAATAGTATTGGAAAACATTCCAACCGTTCGCTCTGTAGCTATTGGCGTATGGATAGGAACAGGATCACGGAAAGAGGATGAAAAAAATAATGGTGTATCCCATTTTTTAGAGCATATGTTTTTTAAAGGAACAAAAACACGTAGTGCAAGAGAAATAGCAGAATCATTTGACAGTATTGGTGGTCAAGTAAATGCTTTTACTTCAAAGGAATATACTTGCTATTATGCAAAGGTGTTGGATACACATGCTGATATGGCATTAGAAGTGTTAGCAGACATGTATTTTAACTCAACTTTTGATGAAGAAGAGTTAAAGAAAGAGAAAAATGTTGTATATGAAGAGATTAAGATGTATGATGATACACCAGATGATATTGTCCATGATTTATTAAGTCAGGCAATCTATGATAAACATCCATTAGGCTATCCAATTTTAGGTACAGAAGAGACGCTTGCTACCTTTAATGGAGATACGTTAAGAGAATATATGTTTAATCATTATACACCAGATAATACAGTTATTTCGATTGCTGGAAATATTACAGATACATTTATTTCCCAGGTAGAGAAGTATTTTGGAACATATGAAGCGGGTAAATCAGAAATAGAAATTGTGAAACCTTCTTTCCATGCCAATAATTTTTCTCGAAAAAAGGAAACAGAGCAAGCCCATCTATGCCTAGGCTTTAATGGATTACAAGTGGGCGATGAGAAAATGTATACACTTGTTTCCTTAAACAATATTCTCGGTGGTAGTATGAGCAGTAGACTGTTCCAAGATGTTCGTGAGCAAAAAGGCTTAGCTTACTCGGTTTTCTCTTATCATTCTGCATACCAAGATAGCGGGATTGTAACAATATATGGCGGTACAGGAGCAAAACAGCTAGATGAACTATTTGATACGATTCAAAGTACGCTTGCTACCTTGAAAAAAGAAGGAATTACTGAAAAGGAGCTTCTAAATAGTAAGGAGCAATTGAAAGGTAGCTTAATGCTAAGTTTAGAGAGTACAAATAGCCGAATGAGCAGAAATGGCAAAAACGAATTATTATTAGGTAAACATCGTTCCTTGGATGATATTATTGCTGATATAGACCGAGTTACGAAAGCGGATGTCGATCAAATGGCAAAAGATATTTTCACTGACACATTCTCTGTGTCTTTAATCAGCCCAGACGGACAACTGCCAAAACCACTTCAATAAATGGCACTACATATATAAAATAAAAACTAGGAAACAGAATTTATTTCTGAATTCCTAGTTTTTTTGTGCCCCTACCTTTGAACTAGTAGATTGCTTTCTACAACGAAATGATGGCATTGTTTCGTTTTGTCCTCCATTCTATCCGCTTTTACAACTTCCCGTGGGTAACTTATTTTATGAAGGTAATGAAGAACAGAAAGATAAAGGGATGCATAAATCGAATTAGATGAGAAATTTTGAAGTAAAAAAGGCTTTTAAGTAGCGGACGCTCGAGCTAGTTCGATTAGAAACTAGGACAGGAAGGTTACGAAGCTTTCCCTTCTTAGTTAGTTGTTCTAAATAAAGAAGAAATCCTTCTTTTTGAGGAATTCCTCGAAACAACTCACCTAATAATATGTAATCACATAAGATGTTGAAGTAGCGAGCTATGAAAACAGGATCTTTAAAAAAAAGAAGGTGAAATATTCATGCTGAAAGGGATGAAAATCGCGGTTACCGGCGGTGATGCAAGGCAGCTAGAAATTGTTCGCAAGTTAACCGAACAAGAGGCAATCCTTTCATTAATTGGGTTCGAGCAGTTAGACCATGCATTCACCGGAGCTACAAAAGAAAAAATCGATAACGTAGATTTTTCGAAAATAGATGCTATTATCTTACCCGTTAAAGGTACCGATTTAAATGGGCAAGTTGATACAATCTTTTCGAACGAAAAGGTTTTTTTAACAAAAGAAATACTAGAAAAAACCCCAGAGCATTGCACCGTATATTCAGGAATAACGAATGAATATTTAAATTTGCTAATTAAAGAAACAAACCGAAAACTCGTTCAATTATTTGATCGAGATGATGTAGCAATATTAAATTCCATTCCAACAGTAGAAGGTACGATTATGATGGCAATCCAACATACAGATACAACGATTCATGGTTCTAAAGTAATCGTGCTAGGGCTAGGACGTGTAGGAATGAGTGTTGCTCGAACTTTCCACGCATTAGGTGCGAAAGTAAAGGTTGCAGCTAATCAAAGTGAACATATTGCACGCATTATAGAAATGGGATTAAGCCCTGTACATTTAGATGATTTACAAATCGCGGTGGAAGAGATCGATATATGTATCAATACGATTCCCCATCTTGTCGTAACTTCTGATGTCATTGAAAAAATGCCTCTACACACTTTGGTGCTCGATTTGGCATCTAAACCAGGTGGAACGGATTTTCAATATGCAGAAAAAAGAGGGGTTAAGGCATTACTTGCACCAAGTTTACCAGGAATTGTAGCCCCGAAAACAGCAGGGAATATACTCGCAGATGTCTTAGCTCAATTACTTGCTGATCAACCGCAACAAGGAAAGGAGAAATAAGCATGAGTAGTTTACAAGGAAAAAGAATAGGATTTGGAATTTCAGGATCCCACTGCACATATGCAGAAGTAGTACCACAGGTAGAGAAATTAGTATCACTTGGCGCAGAAGTAGTACCAGTTGTCACAGGAAATGTTAAAAATACAGATACTCGTTTCGGCAAGGGGAAGGATTGGGTTAGCAAAGTAGAAGAAATAACTGGGCAGCCAATAATCGATAGCATCGTAGCAGCAGAGCCTCTTGGACCGAAAGCACCACTCGATTGTATGGTAATCGCTCCATTAACAGGAAATAGCATGAGCAAATTTGCTAATGCTATGACAGACAATGCAGTACTAATGGCAGCTAAAGCTACATTAAGAAATCAAAAACCAGTTGTGTTAGGAATATCAACAAATGATGCATTAGGATTAAACGGCATGAATCTTATGCGCTTGATGGCAACAAAGAATATTTTCTTTATCCCATTTGGTCAGGATGATCCAGAAAAAAAACCAAATTCCATGGTAGCAAGAATGTCTATGCTTGCAGAAACAATTGAAGCAGCATTAGAATATAAACAGATTCAGCCAGTAATTGTAGAGAAATATTTAGATTAACGAGTGTTTTTTTATAATCACCGATAAAACAAGGCGCTTTTTGTAATCCAATTGGAGCTCTTTAGCGCCAATCGGTGTTTTTTGAAAGAATCTGATAAAAGTTTCTTTTATTGCTGCTTGAATATGTTAAAATAGATAATATTATTTAAGGCGGTGCATGACGCTAGCCTATTATTATTAGAGAAAGCCTTTGGAAGGAGAACCATTAATGGATCAATTAAAAGGATATAACGTAGCAGTAGTTGGAGCAACAGGGGCTGTTGGTCAGCAAATGATCAAAACATTAGAAAGCAGAGATTTTCCTATTTCAACATTAACACTTTTGTCTTCAAAACGTTCAGCAGGGACAAAAGTTCTTTATAAAGATAAGGAAATAGTTGTACAAGAAGCAACTCCAGAAAGCTTTAAAGGAATCGATATTGCGCTATTTAGTGCAGGTGGCGGGGTTTCAAAGGAGCTAGCACCACATGCGGTAAGACATGGAGCAATTGTTGTTGATAATACAAGTGCATTCCGTATGGACAAAGATGTGCCATTAGTAGTACCAGAAGTAAATGAAGAAGATCTTCGCAACCATAACGGAATTATTGCAAATCCGAACTGTTCTACTATTCAAATGGTCGTAGCTCTACAACCATTGAAAGAAAAATATGGACTATCTAAAGTATTAGTGTCGACATATCAAGCTGTGTCTGGATCAGGAGCAGCAGCAGTAGAGGAATTAAATAGCCAAACGCAAGCGATTCTTAACAACGAAGCATTTGAGCCAAAAATTCTTCCAGTTAAAAGTGATAAGAAACATTATCAAATTGCTTTTAATGCGGTTCCGCAAATTGATGTGTTCACTGAAAATGGATTTACTTATGAAGAAATGAAAATGATTAACGAAACAAAGAAAATCATGCATGCAGAGGACTTAAAAGTTGCGGCAACATGTGTACGTATACCAGTTGCAACAGGTCATTCTGAATCTATTTATTTTGAATTAGACAATGACCAAGTAACAGCTTCAGAAATAAAAGAGTTATTACAAGTTTCTCCTGGCATTGTGCTACAAGATGATCCGAATAATCAAATCTATCCAATGCCTGCAGATTGTGTAGGGAGCAATGATGTTTTTGTCGGACGTATTCGTCAAGATTTAGACGTGAAGAACGGATTTCATATGTGGGTAGTATCAGATAACTTATTAAAGGGTGCCGCATGGAACTCTGTTCAAATCGCAGAAAGCCTAATTAAATTAGGACTTGTATAAGTAAATTAAGAAAGGCAAGACTTAAAAAGGATTAGAATGCAGGAAAATGCCTGTAAGTAGAGTTCTAATTTTTCTACATACAGGAAGTACAAGTTTGGACACAGCAATATACGCATCGTTTCCAAAATCTTGTCTTTCTTAACAAATGAGTATTTTTAGAAGAAAGAGATCCTTTTTTTAACGAATACTACAATTAAATGGCTCAAAGCTTAACTAGAGTCAAACAACAAGGGATCCTCCTAGTAATATGATGTCTGAGGTGAATCTAATCTATAGAGTTAAGGATTTTGAGAATCCTCCAATTGTTCTAGAAAAAGGCACCCTTATATTTACACTCATTTAGAAAGTGTTCAGAGGTGTTTACTGTGAAAATAATGGTTCAAAAATTTGGTGGAACATCCGTAAGAGATGAAAAAAGCCGAATTCAAGCAAAAGATCATATTAAAGATGCATTAAGTGAAGGGTATAAAGTGGTTGTAGTTGTTTCAGCAATGGGCCGTAAAGGAGAACCATATGCAACGGACACACTATTATCATTAGTTGGCGGAGCAGAAACAAGTATCAGCAGAAGAGAAAATGATTTGCTAATGTCATGCGGCGAAATTATTTCAAGTGTTGTGTTCACACAGCTATTGCTAGAAAATCAGATTTCAGCTACAGCTTTGACAGGTGCTCAAGCTGGATTTAAAACGAATAATGATTTTACGAATGCAAGAATAATGGAAATGGACTGCAGCCGTATTCTACAAGAATTGGAAAACCATGATGTAGTCGTGGTAGCTGGCTTTCAAGGAGCAGCACTAAATGGAGATACGACAACATTAGGAAGAGGCGGAAGTGATACTTCAGCAGCCGCTTTAGGATCTGCCCTAAACGCAGAATATATTGATATATTCACAGACGTAGAAGGAATTATGACAGCTGATCCAAGAATTGCTGAAAATGCTCGACCATTATCAGTGGTCACGTATTCAGAGGTATGTAATATGGCATACCAAGGGGCAAAAGTAATACATCCGCGAGCAGTGGAAATTGCGATGCAGGCAAAGGTGCCAATTCGAATTCGTTCTACGTATTCAAAAGGTACTGGTACCCTCGTTACATCTAGTAATGCAGAGAACAGAGGTAGCGACATTAAAGAAAGACCTGTTACTGGTATTGCGCATGTAGCGAATGTAACACAGATTAAAGTATTTGCAAAAAAAGATCAGTATGATTTGCAGGCACAAGTATTTAAAGCAATGGCAAATGAAGAAATAAGTGTCGACTTTATCAACATATCACCAAACAGTGTTGTCTATACCGTAACAAATGAAATGACCAATAAAGCAATAGCTGTTCTTGAAAATATGGGCTACGAACCTGTTATGGAAAGAGAGTGTGCGAAAGTTTCAGTAGTTGGTGCTGGAATGGCCGGTGTACCAGGTGTTACATTTAAAATTGTGACGGCACTATCAAATAAAGGAATTCGAATCCTACAATCAGCTGATAGCCATGCAACGATATGGGTCCTTGTGAAGCAGGATGATTTAGTAAACGCGGTGAATGTACTACATGATGCGTTTGAGCTAGAAAAAGAATAGAATAGATATAGATACGACAAGATCGAGATGAGAATAGGAGTGGAACGATGGGTTTATTTGGTAGGGTGTCAACGGCCATGATTACACCATTTGATGCCAAGGGACATATAGATTTTCCAAAAACAACACAGTTGATTAATCATTTAATTGAAAACGGAACGGATTCTTTAGTAGTAGCTGGTACAACTGGAGAATCACCCACATTATCCAAACAAGAGAAGATTGCGTTATTTAAACATGTGGTAAAGGTAGTGGAAAAGAGAGTTCCAATTGTTGCAGGAACAGGTAGTTATAACACATATGAGTCCATCGAATTGACGAAACAAGCTGAACTTGCAGGTGTGGACGCTGTTATGGTAGTTGGACCATACTATAACAAGCCAAACCAAGAGGGATTGTTTCAGCATATTAAAGCAGTTGCAGAATCTACAAAACTACCCGTTATGATATATAATATTCCAGGTCGTTCTGTTGTTAATATTGAACCAGATACTATTATTCGATTGTCTGAAATTGAAAATATAGTAGCAGTAAAAGAAGCTAGCGGAAATTTAAATAACATCACGAAAATTATTGCGTCAACCCCAGATGATTTTTACGTTTACAGTGGCGATGACGGTTTAACATTACCGTTATTATCTGTAGGGGGAACAGGAATAATCTCTGTTGCGTCCCATATTATCGGCAAAGAAATGAAAGAAATGGTGAATTCTTTCTTAGCTGGGAATATAGAGGAAGCTTCAAAAATGCATCAGAAATTACTTCCGCTTATGTTAGCCTTATTTAAAGCACCTAACCCTGTGCCTGTAAAAACGGCGCTTCAATTAAAAGGATTTGATGTTGGTTCTGTTCGATTACCATTAGTTCCTTTAACAGAGGAAGAACGCAAAGAACTAGCAGAATTTTTATAAGGTGTTAGTCTTTATCCGCAATTAGGATTAACATGATAAAACAGCTTGTTTTGCAAGGTTAAAAGAATGTTACTAGTCAGAAGAGTTCAGCTATCTCTTATTACTAAGAATGTACCAATGCTAAAATTGGTTCGTTCCACCGTGAGATAACTAGCTCTTCTGACTTTTTTGTTTGATTCCATAATAAGAAGAACTTGTTTCTAATCCAGTAATTGATTATGATTGGATACATAGTAAATGTTCGATTTATGGAAAAATCTTAATTGCAAGTAAATGGAAGAAGTACGGAGGAGAAAGTATGACGAATAATAAGTTACAGAAAAATTTATTGCCAAGACATATCAGTTTAATGGCAATGGGAGGAGCTATTGGTACTGGAATATTTAAAGGAAGCGGCGAAACCGTATCGATTGCTGGCCCAGGCGTTATCTTTACATACATATTTGCAGGGCTATTATTACTCGTAGTAATGGGAAGCATTGCGGAAATGGCGATTATTTATCCAAATACAAATATGAAAGGCTTTATCGGAAAAGCTTTTGGCGATCGAATGGCATTCATCATTGGCTGGATGTATTGCATTTTATGGCTTGCTGTATGCGTGATTGAGGTTGTTGTAGCCGGAAGCTTTTTACAATTTTGGTTACCAGACGTACCACTTTGGATATTAAGCATTATTTGTTCCATTATTTTAATCGCTGTAAATACAATGAATGTGAAAAATTATGGTGAATTTGAGTTTTGGTTTGCAGGAATTAAAATTGGGATGATTATTCTCTTTATTATTCTAGGAGCAGCTGTTTTATTCGGTATTATTCCATCTGGCGAAACCAATTATTTGCAAAATTACACAGAAAACGGTGGGTTTTTCCCAAATGGCTGGATGCCTGTCTTTTCAGCATTATTAATTGTTATGTTTTCCTATGGTGGCTCTGAACTTATTGGGGTTACCGTAACAGAAGCAAAAGATGCAGAGAAAATACTACCGAAAGTAATTAAAAGCTTTATCTTACGAATCATATTATTTTACACACTACCAATATTAATTATATGTGGTCTTATTCCTTGGAATAAGCTAAATGATGCTTCTAGTCCATTTGTACAAGTGCTGACTATTTCAGGATTATCTGGCGCAGCTCATATTATGAACTTTGTCTTGATTATTGCGGTGTTATCTGCGGCGAATTCGGGTATATATGGTTGTACAAGAATGATGTATTCTCTTGCGTTAGAAGGACAAGGACCAAAGGCGTTCAGCAAGGTAAATAAAAATGGAGTTCCTTTATATAGTTTAATGCTTACAGCTATTATTTTAATTGCTGGCTCCATGATTGCGTTAGTAAAGCAAGAGGAAGTATTCGCTTTGCTTATGGCATTCCCAGGTTTTGTCGTTTCGATTGTTTGGATTACTATTTGTTTAGCCCAAGTAAAGCTTCGAAAATCTTATCCGTTTGAACCAAGCTTTAAAATTTGGGGATATCCGTACATACCTATAATTACGGTTATTTGTTTAGCTATTATTAGTATCAGTTTCTTGTTTGATGAAGCAAATCGAATTAGCATCATGGCATGTTTAGCCTGTTTCTTTGTTGTAATCGTTATTTCTATTTTTAAATTTAAGTCAAATAAGCGTTAAAAAATGATTATTACTATGGAAAAGCCGATAAAATAAGGAAAAATCCAATAATGGAAATGCTTTATTTTCTGAAAAAAACATTTTTAAAAAAGAAGATTTCATAAAATTGGTTGTAAACATTTTTAAACATCAAGTATAATAAGCATAACTGATCAATGGTCGGCTTAACTCAACATAGGAGGAAACAAAAATTTATGAAGAATGAAAAAATAAAGCTCGTTGCACTCGGTGGAGTGGGCGAGAACGGAAAAAATATGTTTGTAGTCGAAGTGGATGAAGACATATTTGTAATTGATGCTGGATTAATGTATCCACAAAATGAAATGCTGGGGATTGATATCGTTATTCCGGATATATCGTATTTAAAGCAAAACAAAGACAGAGTAAAAGGGATTTTCTTAACCCATGCACATGAAGACCATATAGGAGGTTTATCTTATATATTAAGAGATTTGGACGTGCCCGTTTTTACGACTCTTTTAACAGCTGAACTAACAAAGGAAAAGATGAAAGAGCAGGATTTCAAAGGACAAGCACAATTTGAAATTATTACCTCTAAATCAGTTCTTACGTTTGCTTCATCAAAAGTGTCCTTCTTTAAGACGAATCATAGTATCCCAGATAGTATTGGTATCGTTATTCATACATCAGAAGGTGCAATCGTACATACAGGAGATTTCAAATTTGACCAGACAGCAAGTGATTTATATAAGCCCGAGTATGGCGAGATGGCAAAAATTGGAGAAGAAGGCGTTTTAGCATTATTATCTGATAGTACAAATGCAGATAAACCAGGCTATTCAACTACAGACTTTGTCGTAACGCAAAGCTTAATTGACGCCTTTTTACAAACTAACGGCCGAGTCATTGCAGCGTGTTTTGCAACAGACTTAAATCGAATTCAGCATATCATTGACGCTGCAGAGAAAACGAATCGCAAAGTTGCCATTATCGGAAAAAATTTACAAAGAGTATTGCAGATTGCGATAAAGAACCAGTATTTAGTAGTAGATGAGGAAACAATCGTTACCTACAATGAGCTTCAAGAGTATGCACAGGATCAAATGGTCATTATCACAACTGGAACAAAAGGGGAGCCAATTGAAGCCCTACAAAAAATGGTGAGAAAAAATCATAAGCAAGTGAGCATTATGCAAGGGGATACCGTGTTATTTGCAGCATCTTCTTTCTTAGGCAGTGAAGTGTTTGTCGGAAAAACAATTGATAAACTATATAGAGCTGGTGCAACACTTCTTGCAGGCTATAAAACATTTAATAGCTCCAATCACGGCAGCCAAGAAGAATTAAAATTCATGATTAATATGATGAAGCCGAAATTTTTCTTGCCAATCCATGGTGAATATCGTTTATTAAAAGCCCATGAAAAAATTGCGGTCGAATGTGGGGTTGCTCCTCAAAATATTTATCTTCCTGAACAAGGAGAGGTTCTTGAATACAAAGAAGATACACTTCGAGTGGGTGGAAAGATTCCAGCAGGCAATGTATTAATTGATGGCAGTGGTGTTGGCGATGTCGGCAATATTGTCCTAAGAGATCGTAAGCTATTGTCACAGGATGGTATCTTAACAGTTGTCGTAACCTTAAATAAGATAGAGAGAAAGATTTCTGCTGGTCCAGAAATTATTACAAGAGGATTTGTATATGTTCGCGAATCAGAGAAATTACTTGAAGAAGCGTCTGACCGAGTAAGAGATATTGTCGAAAAAAGCATCAGCAAGGACAGTTTTGACTGGACTGGTATAAAGCAAGATATAAGAGACACATTAAACCAATTCCTATATGAAAAAACAAGACGCAGACCAATGATTCTGCCGATTATTATGGAAGTAAAACCAGTTAGAAAATAAAAGTTACAGCCTCCTTTGTTAGGGGGCTGTTTTTTTGTAATGGAGGAATGGCTTAGTAAACAGATAAAGAGATGAACGCTTTAATATGGAGAGAAGAAAGAAAAAGAGGTGTTCAAAAGGCAGATGAAAACCATTATGTGGTGAGAGGTGAGATAAAATGGTGTTCATCAAGAAAATCTAACCACATAATATCGAGACATCCAGAAAAAGGCAGTGCTCATAATAGCTAAAACCCCTCCACTATTCCAAGCCCTCCCTATAAAAATACATCCATAGCAATGCTCCCCGTCTATTGATTCAAATAACCCCTTTTATAATGCTGTTCCTTCCATCATTACTATAAACCCGATTTGTCTTTTGATTTCAACCGCATGAAATAGTGTCTCTCGCTTCATACTAATATTATTATGGTTTTAGGAAGGGAGAACATCATGGTTTCAGTAAATAATAATCAGCCTGAAGAACAGCCGAAAGAGGATAAACCAACAGGTGGTTTAATGGAAAAAATCCAACAGTTGGGTCAAACCAATGTCCCACAGCTTTCTCAGGATTCCAAAATACATTGTTTAACGATTGTTGGTCAAATTGAAGGACACTTACAATTACCACCTCAAAATAAAACGACGAAATATGAGCATTTAATTCCGCAAATTGTTGCAATTGAACAGAACCCGAAAATCGAAGGGGTACTGGTTATTTTAAATACAGTTGGAGGAGATGTAGAAGCTGGGTTAGCTATTTCCGAAATGCTTGCATCTCTTTCTAAACCAACTGTTTCTCTTGTTTTAGGTGGGGGACATTCTATCGGTGTACCAATTGCTGTATCTTGTGATTATTCTTATATTGCAGAAACAGCAACGATGACCATTCATCCAATACGATTAACAGGGCTCGTTATTGGAGTTCCTCAAACATTTGAGTACTTAGATAAAATGCAAGAAAGAGTCGTTAATTTTGTTACAAAACATTCCAAAATAACCGAAGAAGATTTCAAAGATCTTATGTTTGCAAAAGGTAATTTAACAAGAGATATTGGAACAAATGTAATTGGGATAGATGCTGTTACTTCGGGGCTTATAGATGATGTTGGTGGGGTAGGAAATGCAATGAAAAAGCTCAATGAGTTAATTGATGCAAATAAAGAACAGACAGAAGGGATTATTCAATGATTATGTATACAATGATGCCAGAAGAATTGATTTTTCCAATGAGTCAAGACATATATGAAAAGCAACAAGTTATAAATTATAATGGAATACCTATATTAGTAGCAAAAAATGAAGCAAATGAATTAGAAGTGGTGAGAGTGCTTAGCACTGACCCTAGTCATTTTCTCCATATAGGCATGCAGCCCGGAACAAAAATTCCAAACATATAATCTGATTTTCCTAAACTATGGTATAATATAGTAATCAATAAAGAAGCAGCCTAAAGGCTGCTTCTTTATTACAAATGATTATATTAGGTGATATAAAATGGCGAAAAGGAAGAGAAGAAAAAAAAGACAAAAACAAGCGCTAAAATTAACAATACAATATGAACTTGCAGCACTTGTCATTATGGCGTTGAGTTTTATCTCCATTCTACAGCTTGGTGCAGTTGGTGCAACAATGGTATCCTTTTTCCGTTTCTTCTTCGGAGAGTGGTATATGCTTTGTCTGATTGGACTAATCGTATACGGTGGTTATTTAATGTGGAAACGAGAAAAACCATATATGTTTCATACTAAATTGAATGGCATCTATTTAATTGTTGCAGCTATTTTGTTATTAAGCCATGTGACATTATTTAAACTGTTGGCCAGTCAAGGAGCTTTTACGAATCCAAGTGTAATTTATAACACATGGGAATTATTTTGGATGGAAGTAGATAAACAAGCTACGAATATTGATCTTGGTGGTGGAATGATAGGAGCCGTTTTATTTGCCCTATTCCATTATTTATTTGATACAGTAGGTACACAAATCATCAGCTTTATTGTGATTGTGATTGGCTTTATCTTATTGACAGGCAAAACTTTAAGTGGTGCCTTTAAAAAGGTATTATCAGGTATTTGGAATTTTATTCAGGATCAATGGTCGGCGTTTGTGCAGGATTTGAAAGATTGGAAAGAATCCATGCAAAAAAATAAGGAAAAACGCCAAGCGGATAAACAAGCAAAGAAAGAAAGCAATCAGCAGGAGGAAAATACGAGTCCGCAGATTATCGTGAATACTCCGCAAGAAGAAGAGCCCTACATACAAGAGCCAATTATCAACACATTTGCAGAGAGAGCATATCAAGATGAAATCATTCAGGAAGAGCCTGTTTCAAAGACGGAAGAACCGCTGGATGAAGAGGATGTTGTTGTTCCAATAACATTTACAGAACTAGAAAATAAAGATTATAAGCTTCCTCCATTAAAACTATTGAAGCTACCAAGAAAGGCAGATCAGAGTGGGGAATATGAACAAATCCATGCAAATGCTGCTAAACTAGAAAGAACCTTTCATAGTTTTGGTGTAAAAGCAAGAGTGACAGAGGTTCATTTAGGTCCCGCTGTAACAAAGTATGAAGTTCATCCAAGTGAAGGGGTAAAAGTAAGTAAAATTGTCAATTTAAGTGATGATTTAGCATTAGCATTAGCAGCAAAGGATATTCGGATTGAAGCGCCGATTCCTGGGAAATCAGCAATCGGGATAGAAGTGCCAAATTCAGAAGTTGCTGTCGTTTCCCTTAGAGAAGTGTTGGAATCTAGTAAAAATGATAAGCCAGATTCCAAGCTGTTGATTGCATTTGGACGGGATATAACAGGTGAAGCAGTATGTGCAGAATTAAATAAGATGCCTCATTTACTTGTTGCCGGAGCAACGGGAAGCGGAAAATCAGTCTGCATTAATGGAATCATTACAAGCATTTTAATGAGAGCAAAGCCTCATGAAGTAAAATTGATGATGATTGACCCAAAAATGGTGGAATTGAATGTGTATAATGGGGTGCCTCATTTGCTTGCACCTGTTGTGACAAATCCGAAAAAAGCATCGCAAGCATTGATGAAGGTAGTAAGTGAGATGGAAAGAAGATATGATTTATTCTCCCATACGGGCACAAGAAATATTGAAGGCTATAATGAATATATAAAACGCATTAATGCAGAAGAACAGGAAAAGCAGCCACTTCTTCCATTTATTGTTGTGATTGTGGACGAGCTTGCTGACTTAATGATGGTAGCATCGTCTGATGTAGAAGATGCCATTACGAGACTTGCTCAGATGGCTCGTGCAGCGGGTATCCATCTTATTATTGCAACACAACGTCCTTCTGTTGATGTCATCACAGGTGTTATCAAAGCGAATATACCATCTCGAATTGCGTTCGCCGTATCCTCTCAAACAGACTCACGCACGATTTTAGATATGGGTGGAGCAGAAAAGCTATTAGGAAGGGGAGATATGTTATTTTTCCCTTATGGGGCTAGTAAACCGGTTAGGGTGCAAGGTGCTTTCCTATCAGATGAGGAAGTAGAGGAAGTAGTTGACTTTGTAATTGGACAGCAGAAAGCACAATATCAAGAAGAAATGATTCCTGATGAAATTGTCGAAGTTACAGGGGCAGTTGAAGATGAATTGTATAATGATGCGGTGGAATTAATCGTTGAAATGCAAACAGCTTCTGTCAGTATGCTACAAAGAAGATTCCGTATCGGCTATACAAGAGCGGCAAGATTAATTGATGAGATGGAAGCTCGCGGAGTAGTAGGACCATATGAAGGTAGTAAACCGAGAAACGTCCTTATCCCAAAGGGGTCGGAAGAAATGAACATCCAGTAAAGAACAAGCTAAATTAGTATGGATTAAATAAAATCCTAGCAGTTTTAGTATGAAAATTTTTGTTTAAATTAGATAGAAAATAATCATATTTAAGAAGAGAACCTGAAATAGTATAGCCTATTTCAGGTTCTCTTTTTATCGTATATTCGGAACAATCCTTCGAGTGGCGGAAGAAAAAGAGGAGAAATGCCTGGAATTTTTACAGGAATATACAAATGAAACCGATTGATTTCCGAACAATCCCTCATTTCTGTTTTTTTTCGACGAAATTCTTAAAAGTCTATTTATTTATTAGTCAAAAAGTGTTATAGTATTTTCGATTAGTAGGAATGATTGAACATCAGAGGTCTGATGTCTTAGAAATGTTTGGAGGAACATCATATGCTAATTAAATCGGATACGAGACATTTATATTTGCAAGTGGTTGATCGTCTAAAGAAAGATATTCAGAAGGGAATATTCAAAGAAAAAGAAAAATTCCCCTCAGAATTCGAGCTTGCAAAGACTCTAGGTGTAAGTCGTGCCACTTTAAGAGAGGCATTACGTACATTAGAAGAAGAAAATGTGATTGTCAGAAGACATGGCGTTGGCACTTTTGTTAACAGTAAACCATTGTTTAATTCTGGCATCGAACAATTGAATAGTGTCACGAATATGATTAAGCAGGCAGGAATGAATCCAGGCACCATATTTCTAAGTTCAAACACGATGTTTGCCACTGAAGAAGATACGACACGCTTCTCTACTGTGCAAGAGGAAGAACTACTCGTTATTGAAAGAGTTCGAACAGCTAATGGCGAACCGGTTGTTTATTGTATTGATAAATTGCCACAGAAAATCTTACCTGAACGTTTTTCATACGATCAAGAATCGATCTTTCAATTCTTGGAATCGGATAGTCAAAGACATATTACATACGCTGTTGCACAAATCGAACCAATTGGATATCACGAGAAAATATCTCCCATTCTGCAATGTGAGCCCGAAACTGCTCTGCTTGTTCTAAAGCAGATGCACTATGATGAGAAGGATGAACCGATTCTTTATTCAGTAAATTACTTTCGATCAGATAAGTTTAGCTTTCAAGTATTAAGAAAACGAATTTATTCGTAAAGGCTGGACAAACTAATCACAAACGTTCTTTAAATTACAAAAAATCTAGGGGGTACAAGCTTTGAAGAAGCGTAAATTTGGCTTAGCACTATCTTTAGTATTAGCTGCTGGTACTGTATTAAGTGCTTGTGGAAGTAATGACAAAGGTAACGACAATGCAGCAGAGGATGATAAAGAGAAAGACTCATTTCAAGTTGCAATGGTAACAGATGTCGGTGGAGTTGATGATAAATCATTCAACCAATCTGCTTGGGAAGGTTTACAAGCGTTTGGTGAAGACAATGGTCTTTCAAAAGGTAATGGTATTGATTACCTACAATCACAGTCAGATGCAGATTATGCTACTAATTTAAATAGCTTAACTCGCCAAGGTAATGATTTAGTATTTGGTATTGGATTTATGATGGAAGGTGCAATTTCAGAAATTGCTCAACAACAAACAGATGCTCATTTTGCAATCGTTGACGCTGTAGTAGATCAACCAAATGTAGCAAGTATTACATTTAAAGAGCAAGAAGCTGCTTTCTTAGCTGGTGTAGCAGCTGCCCATGCAACAGAGTCGAAGAAAATCGGTTTTATCGGTGGGGTTGAAGGAGAAGTTATCGGTCGCTTCGAAGCTGGATTTGTTGATGGAGTTAAAGCAGTAGACCCTGATATTGAAGTAGATGTACAATATGCTGGTGCTTTTGATAAACCTGAAATTGGTAAAACAATTGCAAGTAAAATGTACTCTTCTGGTGCAGATGTAGTATTCCATGCTTCAGGTGGTACTGGTGCTGGATTATTCTCTGAAGCACGTGATTTAAAAGAAAAAGATCCTGAAAAATACATCTGGGCAATCGGAGTTGACTCTGATCAATCAGCTGAAGGTGCTGTTGGGGATCATAACATTGTGTTAACTTCAGCATTAAAAGGTGTTTCAACTGCAGTACAAGATATCTCTACAAAAGCAAAAGAAGGTAATTTCCCTGGTGGCGAAACTACTGTTTACGGCTTAAAAGAAGATGGTGTTGGACTTGCAGCAATCAATGAAGAAGTAGAAAACAAAGCAGAAATCGATGCAGCTGTTGAAGAATGGACTGCAAAAATTAAAAACGGTGAGTACACTGTTCCTGATACTGTTGAGTAAATAGCATATGCTAATTTTCCAGGAATAAGTGGTTTGCATTGCAAACACTTATTCCTTTTTTACGACAAAAAATAGAATTTTAACTAAAGAGTAGAAGTATTATTCTAGTCTTTATTAAAAATTTTATAGGATGAAATTATCGTGGTATAAAATTACATAATTTCTTTGTGGATGGTTTTAGAACATTATTTCTTTGACATCATACGTATTTTTTAGCTTTATAATTTGTAAGGCAAGTAAGAAGGAGTGGATTAGATGGAATATGTAATCGAGATGTTAAATATTCGAAAAGAATTCCCTGGTATTGTTGCAAACAACAATATCACCCTTCAAGTTAAAAAAGGTGAGATTCACGCGCTTTTAGGGGAAAATGGTGCAGGAAAATCTACGCTTATGAACGTACTTTTTGGGTTATATCAACCAGAAAAAGGCGAAATTCGTGCGCGTGGGAAAGTCGTTAATATTTCAAATCCGAATATTGCTAATGATTTAGGAATTGGAATGGTCCATCAGCATTTTATGTTGATTGATACCTTTACAGTAACGGAAAACATTATTTTAGGAAAAGAAACAGTTAGCAAAGGAAAAATCGATCTAAAAAAAGCAGAAAAAGAAGTGCAGGAAATCTCTGAGCGATATGGCCTAGCGGTAGATCCGAAAGCAAAAGTTGCCAATATTTCTGTAGGGATGCAACAAAGAGTAGAGATTTTAAAAACTTTATATCGCGGTGCAGAAATTTTAATTTTTGATGAACCGACAGCTGTTTTAACACCACAGGAAATTACAGAATTAATTGGCATTTTCCGCAAGTTAATTGAAGAAGGAAAGTCCATTATCTTAATTACTCATAAATTAAAAGAAATTATGGAAGTTTGTGACCGAGTGACCGTTATCAGAAAAGGGGAAGGTATCGGCACATATAATGTTAAAGATACAAACCCAAATGAGCTTGCAAATTTAATGGTTGGTCGTGAAGTTTCCTTTAAAACAGAAAAGAAAGCCCCAAATCCGAAAGATACGGTATTAAAAATTTCTGATTTAACGGTGAAAGACAATCGTGGTGTTCATGTAGTGAATTCTCTCAACCTAGATGTAAAAGCAGGGGAGATTGTCGGAATTGCTGGAGTAGACGGAAATGGTCAGTCTGAATTGATTGAGGCAATTACTGGTTTAATGAAAAAAAATAATGGCAGCATCACCCTTAACGGTAAGGATATTAGTGTCCTAACACCACGTAAAATAACGGAAAGTGGCATTGGCCATATCCCGCAAGATAGACATAAACATGGTTTAGTACTTGATTTTTCGATTGGCCAAAATATGGCATTGCAAACGTATTATAAAAGACCATTTTCTAATTATGGCTTCTTGAATCAAACAGAAATGGAGAAAAAAGCAAGTGAATTAATTGAAGAATTTGATGTGAGAACACCAAGTATTCACACACCTGCAAGAGCTCTTTCTGGCGGAAATCAGCAAAAAGCGATAATTGGTAGAGAAGTAGATCGTGATCCTGATTTGCTTATAGCAGCTCAGCCAACGAGAGGACTGGATGTTGGTGCGATTGAATTTATCCATAAACGTTTAATTGAACAACGAGATAAAGGAAAGGCAGTCTTGTTAATTTCTTTCGAATTAGATGAAATTTTAAATGTGAGTGATCGAATCGCAGTTATTTTCGACGGGGAAATCATTGCAACTGTGGATCCAAAAACAACAACAGAACAAGAATTAGGGCTATTAATGGCAGGATCGAAAGCTAAAAAAGTGGGTGTGGAGAAATAATGTCTAATACAATAAAGAAAATTAGCATTCCAATTATTTCCGTATTATTAGGGGTTATTGTTGGTACAATTATAATGCTTGCAACAGGATACAATCCTGTTGAAGCATATACTGCGCTATGGAATGGTGCATTTGGCGAAATCTATTTCACTGGAGAAGTTGTTCGTCAAATTACACCATTGATTCTTGCAGGTCTTGCAGTTGCCTTCGCTTTTCGTACCGGACTATTTAATATTGGGGTAGAAGGACAATTAATCGTTGGCTGGCTTGCTGCAGTTTGGGTAGGTATTGCTTTTGATTTACCAAAAATCATTCACTTGCCACTTGCTGTATTAGCGGCCGCAGTTGCTGGAGCGCTTTGGGCATTTGTGCCAGGCTTCTTAAAGGCAAGATTTAGAGTTCATGAAGTTATCGTAAGTATTATGATGAACTATGTTGCATTACATGTATCCAATTACTTAATTCGAAATGTCCTAACAGATAAGGCAGACCGTACAGAAACGATTCCACCATCTGCTAGCTTGCGCTCTGATTTTTTAGCTAGCATTACGGACTATTCTCGCCTTCACTGGGGAATTTTAATCGCCATCGGCTGTGTGATTCTAATGTGGGTTATTTTAGAAAAGACGGTAAAAGGATATGAGTTAAAATCGGTTGGTTTTAACCAAAATGCATCTCAGTATGCTGGAATGAACGTAAATCGTAACATTATTCTATCCATGGTTATCTCTGGTGCTTTTGCAGGTCTTGCAGGAGCGATGGAAGGTTTAGGAACCTTTGAATATGTAAGTAATAAAGGTGGATTTACAGGTGTAGGATTTGATGGAATTGCCGTTGCCTTGCTTGGAGCAAATGGCCCTGTGGGAATCTTGCTAGCTGCTTGCTTATTCGGTTTCTTAAAAGTAGGAGCATTAAATATGCCACTTGAAGCGGGTGTTCCAAATGAGATGGTGGATATCATCATTGCTTTAATTGTATTCTTTGTTGCTTCAAGCTACATGATTCGCTTATTCCTGGACAGATTAAGTAAAAATAAAAGTAAAAAGGGGGAGAAGTAAATGGGATTAATGGATGTTTTATTAATTGTCATACCCTCTTCGCTATTGTTTGCTGCTCCACTAATATTTACTGCACTCGGCGGTAACTTTTCCGAACGAGCTGGAGTTGTAAATATTGGATTAGAAGGTTTAATGGTTATGGGGGCTTTCTCTTCCATTGTGTTTAACTTAACTTTTGCAGATAGTCTTGGTGATTGGACACCTTGGATTTCATTGCTTGTTGCAATGGTTGTTGGTGCGATTTTCTCTGTGCTACATGCCGTGGCAAGTATCACATTTCGTGCCGATCAAACCGTTTCTGGTGTAGCGATTAACTTGCTTGCTGCTGGACTAGCAATGTTTTTAGTGAAATTAATTTATGATGGAAAAGGACAAACAGGTACCATTCGTTATAGCTTTAAAAAAATTGATATTCCGATATTAAAGGATATCCCTGTGATAGGTGATTTATTTTTCTCTAACACGTATTGGACTTCTTACTTAGCAATTATAGTTGCAATTATTGCATGGTATGTGATGTATAAAACGCCGTTTGGTTTGCGTTTACGTTCTGTTGGGGAACATCCTATGGCAGCAGATACGATGGGAATTAACGTAATAAAAATGCGCTATATCGCAGTTATTCTGTCAGGTGCTTTTGGCGGAGTTGGCGGTGGGGTATTTGCCCAGTCTATTACGAATGATTTTACACACGCTACAATTAGTGGACAAGGGTTCATGGCACTTGCTGCCCTTATTTTCGGAAAATGGAATCCACTGGGTGCAATGGGTGCAGCGATTTTCTTTGGCTTTGCTCAGAGCTTAAGTATTGTTGGAAGCACCTTACCATTCTTAGAAAGCATTCCAAGTGTATATCTATTAATTGCACCATACGTATTAACGATTATTGCGTTAACTGGCTTTATTGGTCGCGCAGATGCACCGAAAGCTTCTGGTGTACCTTATATTAAAGGTAGCAGATAATATGAATTTTTAGGAAATGAGAAGAGGCTGGGGCGTAGGTACTCCAGCCCAAGTTATAGCCAAACAATTACACGAAACCTTCGTATAATTGTTTGGCTTTTTTTGAAAATAATGTTCCATGAAGTTGCTATTACGCGCAGCTAAAATACACTATTTCTGGTATGACCGCTCGCTTTGCATGGGGAGAGCGCCGAGTCTCTTCACAGTTCACTGAGGGAATGAAAACCACTTTTGATAATTATTCGCTCTTACAGATCTTCTATTTAGTTATTTTCCATTCTCGTTCCTATTCTCGGAAAAAAATCCTTTCTAACCTATGATTTCTTATTCCTCATGTGTATTAATCGCTTTCGTCTTTATTTCTTTATCTAATAATTCAATTGGAATATGTTTTGGAATGACGTTGGCTGGAACTTCCCCGTTCATATCTAAATAATAATGATGAATAGGCTTAAGGGTGCTATCATCTAGTTCATAAACCAAGGGAATGCTTGTTGGGATGTTCAAAGAGGCGATGCCATCTGATGAAACATTGTCTAAATACTGAATAATAGCCCGAATAGTATTGCCATGTACAGCAATGATAACTTTTTTGTTTCTCTTTAACATTGGGGCGATTTCTTGATCCCAGTAGGTTAAAACTCGTTTTTCCGTATCGGCAAGATTTTCTGTTAACGGAAATTCTCCTTCTTTTAGCTGCCCATAGCGAGGATCATTGATTGTGTATCGAGGATCTTCTTTACTGAGAGCAGGTGGCCGAACATCCATGGACCTTCTCCACAGCTGTACTTGATCTTCGCCGAATTTCTCCGCTGTCTCTGCTTTATTAAGCCCTTGTAAAGCGCCATAATGGCGTTCATTTAACTTCCATGTTTTATGGACGGGAATCCACATACTGTCCATTTCATCAAGGATAATCCATAGGGTGCGGATAGCCCTTTTTAAATAGGAAGTAAAGGCAGTATCAAAGTAAAAGCCATTCCTTTTTAAAATCATCCCCGCTTCTCTTGCTTCTGTTAATCCCGTTTCGGATAGCTCGACATCAGTCCATCCGGTAAAACGGTTCTCTACATTCCAAACACTTTCCCTGTGGCGAATTAAAACAAGTTTTGGCATCATCATTTCTCCTTTTCATCTTATTCGCTTCCTTTATTTTTTTCCTATTTTTGAATAAATAATCTTTTGAACTTGTTCGTGGCATAAAATAAATGGGATTATATTCATTTTTGGTTGAAATAGACGTAATCCAAATGATATGTTGAATATACAATATTGCATAAACGTTATTAGCAGGGAAAAAATAGAATGGTTGATTTTACTAATGGAGAAGGACAGGTCTTTATTATTAAGTTTGAAAAAGATTCTAGAGGGAATTATACGTACCTTGGTATGAACTATAAATGTGCTGCGGAACTCTGTAAGCACAACCTAAACAGCTTTTAGTAGATGAGCAGAACACCACTTTTTAATTTTTATCCGATTAACAAAAAATCAGGTCGTTTAGGTCATTTTTTGGTGCAGCCGTTTCATGAGTCTTTTTGGTGTCAGAAGAGAAAGTATTTTTATGTGGTGTTTAAACTATACGATAAAGCAGGAAATGAAATAAGTGAAATAGAATCATAAGTGGAAGGAAAATTAACGAATCCATCCTTTATAAGAATAACCTTATAAATAGAGTAAATACTAGTAAGTAGTGTATGACTAGCGCAAGTATACGTAGGAGGTATGTTATGAGTGTAGCATCGGAAAAAATCACGAAGTATGGAGGCTTTCAATTACATACAGTAAAGACAGAAAAATTTAAAACAAACAATATTGTGGTGAAATGGCGAACCCCCATAACAAAAGAAAATGTAACACACCGGGCACTTCTTCCATATGTGATGCAAAATAGTACCGAGAAATATCCCACAACAGCAAAGCTTCGTTCCTATATCGAAGAGTTATATGGAGCGACCTTTTTTATCGATCTTGCTAAAAAAGGCGAATATCACATTGTTTCGTTTTCATTAGAAATTGTGAATGAAAAATTTTTATCAGATCCGACTCCTTTATTAAAAAAAGGATTGGAATTTTTAGCGGAGGTTATTTTTCATCCGAATGTCACAGACAATGGTTTTGATCAAAATGTTATAGAAAATGAGAAGCGTGCTTTAAAGCAAAGAATTCAATCAATCTATGATGATAAAATGCGTTATTCTAATCAACGTGTGATTGATGTAATGTGTGAAAACGAACCGTATGCACTAAGCGTATATGGAGAAAAAGAAGAGGTGGATAGCATTACACCACAATCCCTTTATTCCTATTATCAAAAGGCACTCGCAGAGGATCAAATAGATTTGTATATGGTGGGGGATCTAAATGAAGAAGAGGTTGCTTCCTATATCGAAGAGTTATTTCCGTTTAAGGAAAGAACCGCAAAGTCCATTGACCGCAGAACCCCTCATGAAACAAGAGAAGTGAAGGAGGTACGCGAGGTTCAGGATATTAAACAAGGGAAATTAAATATGGGATTCCGTACTCAGATTGTCTATGGGGACCCTGAATATTTTGCGCTGCAAGTACTAAATGGCATATATGGAGGCTTCTCACATTCAAAATTGTTTATTAATGTCAGAGAAAAAGAAAGCCTCGCTTATTATGCAGCAAGTCGTCTCGAAAGCCATAAAGGTCTATTGCTAGTTATGTCAGGGATTGATAATCAAAACTACGAGAAAGCAGTGAAAATTATTAAAGAACAATTGGATCTCATGAAAAAAGGAGAGTTTTCTGATCAGGAAATCATGCAGACAAAAGCAGTGATTCATAATCAAATGCTGGAAACATTAGATACCTCCCGTGGGATGATTGAGTTGTTCTATCACAATAGTGTAAGTGACAAATATATCGAAATGGGCGAATGGCTGCAGCAGATGAGTAAAGTTTCTAAAGAAGAAATTATCGAAGCTGCCAAGAAAATCGAATTGGATACTGTTTATTTCTTAACCGGATCGGAGGGGAATGCATAATGGAAAAAATAGAATTTGCTCAATTGCAAGAAGAGTTATATTATGAAAAATTAGCGAATGGTCTAAAAGTGTATATTTTACCGAAAAAGGGCTTTAATAAAACATTTTGTACATTTACAACAAACTATGGTTCGGTAGATAATACCTTTGTTCCCCTTGATGGTTCTGATTTCACACAAGTCCCTGATGGAATTGCTCATTTCTTAGAGCATAAGCTTTTTGAAAAAGAAGATGGAGATGTTTTTCAAGATTTCAGCAAGCAGGGAGCAAGTGCGAATGCATTTACTTCTTTTACAAGAACGGCCTATTTATTCTCAAGCACATCCAATGTTGCCAATAATTTAGAAACATTGATAAACTTTGTGCAAGAGCCTTATTTTACGGAAAAAACAGTGGAAAAGGAAAAAGGAATAATCGGGCAAGAAATTACGATGTATGATGATAATCCAGATTGGCGCTTGTATTTTGGATTAATTGGAAATATGTTTGTCAATCATCCAGTGAAAATTGACATTGCTGGAACGATTGAATCGATTTCCCATATAACGAAAGATATGCTTTATGAGTGCTACCATACATTCTATCACCCAAGCAATATGTTGCTTTTCATTGTGGGGCCAGTTGATCCAGAAGAATATATGACGCAAATAAAAGAAAATCAAGGGAAAAAAGAATATACGAATCATAGCGAAATCCAACGTAAATTTGAAGAAGAACCGAAGCATGTAAATAAGGAAAAACAAGTATTAAAAATGAACGTTCATACATCTAAATGTCTTGTTGGAATTAAAGGGATTGACGTGGAGCAGTCAGGTAAAGAAATGATGAAACAAGAGTGGAGCATCAATTTATTACTTGATTTCCTATTCAGCGAAAGCTCAGAGAACTATCAAAATCTTTTCCAAGAAGGTTTAATTGATGATACTTTCTCCTATGATTATACACAGGAACATGGCTTTGGATTTGCGATGATTGGTGGAGATACAAGTGATCCTGATCGTTTAGAGGCTGCAATCAAAGAAATCCTTATGAAGGCGAAAACAGGTGATTTTGCAAGCGAGACATTAGAAAGAACAAAGAAAAAGAAAATTGGTGCATTCTTGCGTGCAATTAATTCACCAGAATATATTGCGAACCAATTTACCCGCTATGCATTTAATGAGATGAATTTATTTGACGTAGTGCCTACTGTGGAGGAAATCACAGTAGAAGATATTAAAAACGCGGCGACTAAATTATTGGAGGAAGACAGAATCACGACATGCCAAGTAGTGCCGAAATAATAGGAATGCAGACACAAAGGATGGCTTACTTTGTGTCTGTTGCTGTTTAGATAAATAAGGATGTATATGGAGTGGAAAAAAGAATGGGGAAATGGATTTTAGTTACGGGCGCATCTGGTGGAATAGGACAAGCAATAGCGAAACAGTTGGCTGAAGAAGGGTATTCCCTTTATTTACATTTTCATCAAAATAAACCTGCAATGGATAAGTTACTTGCAGCGTTATCAGGATATGGGGGAGAATATGTTCCCATTCAAGCAGATTTAAAACAACCAGACGCTTATAAGAAAATGGTCGGAAATATTTTTACAATCGATGGCATTGTTCATGCGAGCGGCATTAGTACATACGGGTTATTTACAGATTTACAGGATAAAGAAATGATGGATTTATGGAGTGTCCACGTTCATTCGATGATGTGTATAACAAGAGAGCTATTACCGAAAATGCTTTCAAAGCAAAGTGGAAATATTATCGTAATAACAAGTATATGGGGGCAGGTAGGGGCTGCAATGGAAGTGGCTTATTCCGCTGTAAAAGGAGCACAAATAAGCTTTGTGAAGGCGTTAAGCAAGGAGCTTGCCTACAATGGTATTCGGGTAAATGCAGTTGCGCCTGGCGCCATTGAAACAAATATGCTTCAGTCATTTTCGTCAGAGGAAATGCAAATAATCGAAGAAGAAATCCCAATGGGAAGAGTAGGAAGGCCGAAAGAGGTGGCAGAAAGCATATCATTCTTATTATCAGAGAAATCCTCCTATATGACAGGACAAGTTCTTTCCCTAAATGGAGGATGGCATATGTAATACTTTTTCCAATTGCTTTTCATGCATATTATTTCAGGAACTATCCAAAATAATGATGTAATGCACACTTAAGCAATGAAAGGAGTATTTCATATGTCCATCTTAGAAAATTGGGATCAATGGAAAGACTTTTTAGCAGATCGTCTTCATCATGCTGAAAATGAAGGAATGAACCAAGCAGTAATAGGAGATCTTGCTTTTCAAATAGGAGATTACCTATCCAATCAAGTTCAACCCAAAAACGAACAAGAAAAAATTCTATCTGATCTATGGTCAGTTGCAGATGAACAAGAACAACATGCAATCGCTAATATGATGGTAAAACTAGTTCATAATAACGGAACAAAATAATGTTTGTAAAAGCTCGATAAATAGAGGAATATTTATCGAGCTTTTTCTGTTGGGGATAGGAGGTAGATGGTGTTTGCTGAATTAGTGACCGTCTCTGAAGCCCGAGAGCAAGGAAAGTAGGGTGGAAGGTAACAGAGAGAGCGTCTCTAAGCCTGAAAGCAAGAAAAAGTAGCACACAAGGCAACAGAGAAATCCAGTCTAAACCACCAATAAAAATACAACCATTCCCCAAAGCAAAAGCACCTATAAAGGGCAACCATCATCACAACCGTGCAAGAAGAAAGTATCGCCACTAAACCTCAAATAAAGCACCATTTTTCTAGAAAACAGCTTTTCTGCAAAAAGTCTATCTTTTTTTCTATTTTTATCCCTTTTTTCTTGATTATTTATACTATTCCTATATGATAGAAATTAAAAGACTAGAAATTTTCACTTGATATTTGTAGGAGGATTTTTTTGGAACAGAAGGAATGGTATTTAGAATACGAAATTCAAAAAAACCGACCTGGTCTATTAGGGGATATCTCCTCTTTACTAGGGATGCTTTCTATCAATATTATTACGATTAATGGGGTAGACGATGGACGACGCGGCTTATTAATGTTAGCGAAAAATAAGGAACAAATAAAAAGGTTAGAATCTATTCTCTATACTATGGACACAATAAAAGTAATCAAGCTTAGAGAACCTTCTTTAAGAGATAAACTTGCGGTGAGACATGGTCGGTATATTCAAAGAGATGCGGATGATAAAAAGACATTTCGATTTGTTCGCTATGAGCTTGGATTGTTAGTAGATTTTATGGCTGAATTATTTAAAACAGAAGGTCATAAACTAATCGGCATTAGAGGAATGCCACGTGTAGGCAAAACCGAATCTATTGTTGCGGCCAGCGTTTGTGCAAATAAAAGATGGCTTTTAGTAAGCTCCACCTTGTTAAAGCAGACAATCCGCCATTCCTTAATGCAAGGAGAATATAATGAAAACAATTTATTTATCATTGATGGAATTGTATCTTCTAAGCAAATCAATGAGCGACATTGGGCCGTAATTCGAGAAGTGATGCGCCTGCCCTGTATCAAAGTGGTAGAACATCCCGATGCCTTTGTACATAATACAGAATACACTTTAGACGATTTTGATTATATTATTGAACTAAGACATGAGCAGGGTGAGGAGATTCTTTATGACGTTCATAAAAAGAATGCTCTTGCCATAGAAAGTGAATTCGAGGGTTTTGATTTTTAGTAAGTTGGAAGGTGTTATCTTGAGTGAATTAGGAAATCGATTAAAGGAAGCTAGAGAAGCAAAAGGACTAACATTAGAGCAATTACAGGAGATTACAAAAATCCAAGTCCGTTATTTAGTTGGCATTGAAGAAGGTAATTATAGTATGATGCCAGGTAAATTTTATACACGGGCATTTATCAAACAATACGCTGAAGCGGTCGATTTGGTGCCAGAAGAATTATTTGAAGAATATAAAGAGGAAGTACCGACAACGGCAAATGATGAGTTACCGCAAAATTTATCGAGAGTGAACTCAAGGAGATCGTTAGACGGAGCAAGTTCCAAGGTACTTGATATCCTGCCAACTATACTTATAGCTATATTGGTTTTAGCTGTCGCCTTTTTGTTCTGGTATTTTGTGTATGCAAAAGATTCCGATCCAGAAAAACAGTCTAGTAATGATACGGAACAAAATTCTGTTTATATGAAATCAGATGCATTAAATGAAAAAGAACAAGAAAAAGCAACAGAAGAGAATGCAAATAAAGATGAAGAGAAAGTAGTAGAGGAAGAAGAGAAAAAGGTAGAAGAGGAAGAAAAACCAAAACAAGAGATTACTAAAAAAGAAACAGAGGGAAGAACCACTACTTATGAGGTAGAAAATGCGGAAAAGTTTGTTGTGAAGCTTGTTTCCACTGGAAAAGTTTGGGTCGATATCCAAAATGGGAAGAACTATTCGTTTTTCCAAGGTATTCTTGAAAAAGATGGATCTGATACCAAAGAAGTAGATCTATCAAAAGAGACTGAAGCTAATATCATTATCGGAAATAGTCAGGTAGATGTTTTTGTCAATGATGAGAAATTAGAGTTAGGTGATTCTTCCTCTAGACAAGATCTTGTCATTAAATACGTAAAAGAAGAATAGTCATCCATTCGATGACTATTTTTTCGCTATTCTAACGTATTTAGGTTATAATACTAATGGTTTTAATTTATTTTTATGGAAGTGGCGATGATCGTCATGGTAATGGAGGATGTAAGATGAATTTACCAAATAAGATTACGGTAGCAAGAATTTTATTAATCCCTGTCTTTCTAGTAATTATGCTAGTAGATTTTTCTTGGGGAGAGCTAACACTTTTAGGAGTTACCTTACCGAGGACACATTTTATCGGTGCCTTGATTTTTATTATTGCATCCACAACGGATTGGATTGATGGACACTTTGCAAGAAAATATAATCTAGTAACTGACTTAGGGAAGTTCCTAGATCCTTTAGCAGATAAATTATTAGTTTCTTCTGCACTAATTGTTTTAGTAGGGTTAGATATGGCGCCTGCGTGGATTACTATTGTTATCATCAGTAGAGAATTTGCGGTAACTGGCTTGCGATTAGTACTTGCTGGTGGCGGCGAAGTTGTCGCAGCAAATATGCTAGGAAAAATTAAAACATGGGCGCAAATTGTTGCGATATCAGCACTTTTACTACATAACATGATTTTCGAGCTTGTTTCACTGCCATTTGATATCCTTGCACTATGGGTTGCCTTGATTTTTACAATCTGGTCTGGCTGGGATTATTTTGCAAAAAACAAACAAGCTTTTGTTTCATCCAAATAAAATAGAGGAATAAAAATGAGGACATCGATTTTACAAGCGAATATTGCTTTATTAATGATGTCCTTTCTTTATGAGCGACAAAAAGGGGGAGCACAAGAGATGAATGCAGAAATTATCGCGGTTGGCTCAGAATTATTGCTTGGACAAATTGCCAATACAAATGCCCAATTTATTTCCAAGCATTTAGCCGACTTAGGAGTAAATGTTTATTATCATACCGTTGTGGGAGATAATGCTGCTCGTTTAAAGGAGGCGATTAAAATTGCAGAAAGAAGAGCGCAATTGCTTATTTTTTCAGGAGGACTTGGGCCGACAAAGGACGACTTGACAAAAGAAACGATTGCAAATCATCTAGGAAAAGAGCTAGTCTTTGATAAAGCTGCACTTCAATCAATTGAAGACTATTTTATAAAGACAAAACGGACAATGACCGAAAATAATAAAAAACAAGCGTTAGTTCTAGATGGATGTGAGGTTCTTCCAAATGACCATGGAATGGCTCCTGGTATGTTTCTGAAAAAAGACAATCATTTTTATATGCTATTACCTGGACCACCAAAAGAAATCCAGCCAATGTTTGTAAAATATGGATTTCCAGCGGTACAAGAGCAAATGACAAGTAAAGATGTCATCATTTCGCGTGTGCTTCGCTTTTTTGGTATTGGGGAGTCTTTATTAGAAACAAAAATTGAAGATTTAATTGATGCACAGACAAACCCGACGATTGCACCACTTGCAGGCGATGGGGAAGTGACATTGCGTATTACATGTAAGCATGATTCAGTGGAAGAAGCAGATAAATTAATTGCAAAGACAGAAGAGGAAATATTCTCTCGAGTAGGCGAATTCTTCTATGGGTATGATGACACAACGTTAATGAACGAACTCGCACACGTATTATTGAAGAAAAACTTGACTCTTGCTGCTGCAGAAAGCTTAACTGGTGGCTTATTTCAACAAGAGGTTACGAGCATTCCTGGTGCCGGAAACATTTTCCAAGGAGGAGTTGTCTGTTATACAAATGAGGTGAAGAATCAAATCCTTCATGTAAAAGAGGCAACCATACAAGAACATGGCGTTGTTAGTGAACAATGTGCAAAAGAGCTAGCGGAAAATGTTGCAAGCTTATTAAATGCTGATATTGGCATAAGCTTTACAGGTGTTGCTGGTCCAGATGAACTCGAGGGAAATCCAGTTGGTACCGTTTTTATCGGGATAGCCAAAAAAGGGGAGCCGACAAAAGTGGAAGCTCTAGTGCTAAGTGGTACTAGAGCTGGTAACCGAATTAGAAGTGTAAAATATGGTCAATATTTTTTATTGAAAATGTTGCAGCAATAGACTAAATAGACGGAAGTAAGGGTTTCTTGCTTGCGTCTTACTAGAATAGTGCTTCTCCCACTAGAAATAAAAAAACGAATGAATGTTCGATTTTTTGCTGTACAAATGAAAAGAAAAAAGGTATATTAAGTATATAATCTTTTAAACAACGAATGAATCATGTTAGTTAGATTCATTTTTTATATAAGGAGGAGAACGTATTTGAGTGATCGTCAAGCTGCATTAGAAATGGCGTTAAAACAAATAGAGAAACAATTCGGTAAAGGTAGTATTATGAAGCTGGGAGAACAAGCTGATAGAGTCATTTCTACTAGTCCAAGTGGATCATTAGCTTTAGATGCAGCCCTAGGTGTTGGTGGATATCCAAGAGGTCGTATTGTTGAGATATATGGTCCTGAAAGTTCAGGTAAAACAACAGTAGCGCTACATGCTATTGCTGAGGTTCAGGCAAATGGCGGACAAGCAGCATTTATTGATGCAGAGCATGCATTAGATCCAGTATATGCACAAAAGCTTGGCGTTAATATCGATGAATTATTACTTTCTCAACCAGATACTGGGGAGCAAGCGCTAGAAATTGCAGAGGCTTTAGTTCGAAGTGGTGCAGTTGATATATTAGTAATTGACTCTGTAGCTGCACTTGTACCAAAAGCAGAGATTGAAGGAGAAATGGGAGATTCACATGTTGGACTTCAAGCACGCTTAATGTCACAAGCCCTTCGTAAATTATCTGGAGCAATTAATAAGTCAAAAACAATTGCTATTTTTATCAACCAAATTCGTGAAAAAGTCGGAGTTATGTTCGGAAACCCTGAAACAACTCCTGGCGGACGTGCTTTGAAATTCTATTCATCTGTTCGTCTAGAAGTTCGTCGTGCTGAAACGTTAAAACAAGGGACAGACATGGTAGGAAACAAAACAAAAATCAAAGTGGTTAAAAATAAAGTAGCACCACCTTTCAAAGTGGCAGAAGTAGATATCATGTATGGAGAAGGTATCTCTAAAGAAGGCGAGATTATTGATCTTGGATCAGATCTTGATATTGTTCAAAAGAGTGGCGCTTGGTATTCCTATAATGATGAAAGATTAGGACAAGGCCGTGAAAATGCAAAACAATTCTTGAAAGAAAACAAAGAAATGCGTCTAGAAATTCAAAAGAAAATACGTGATCATTACGGGCTAGATAAAGAATTAACACTAAAACCTGAAAATGACGACCAAGAACAATTTGAATTAATCGATTAATTGTTTACCAAAAGATGGTATAGTGGCATATCCACTTTACCATCTTTTTTTGATTGATTATGAATAAAGTGACGATTAGACTAGCTAATAGAATCTATCGTTTATTCGATGATATTTTATTATAGTTTCAGGCTGCGGGCGATAGCAACAAACTTTACGAAAACAGCCTAATTTTAATGAGATTTCTAGAGAAAAACATACAGAATAAAAGACTCAATTAGGTTTAACAACCCTATTTTCTGACCATAATACGGATGATAGGTTAGAATATGATAATCTATTATGTTTAATAGGGAGAAATTTCATACATATATAGGAATAATAGAGCAATTGTTAGAGAAAAAGGCTAACAAGATAGCCAATGAGAAATAGGTTAATCCTACTAGTTCAAAGTCTTGACAATAAATTGGTACAACTATACAATTGAATTGTATATTTTACATTTTTATAAGTATGAAAACCTAGAAAACGATAAAATGACTAGGGAAAATTTCGATTGAAAAAAGGAACATTAAGCCAATACTTTTAAAATCGTAACAAACACAATTTGATAGCAAGAGGAGGTGAAAATGATGGATCCACTATTAAAGATCATCTCCATTTTGCTTATTCTAATCGTTATTGCCGTTGTTGGCTTTGTTGTATATTTTATTCGAAAGTCCAATGCTAATGCAAAAATTAGCAATGCAACAATGACTGCTGAACAAATTATTGAAAATGCAAAGCGTGAAGCAGACGCATTGAAAAAAGAAGCTTTGTTAGAAGCAAAGGATGAGATTCACAAGCTTCGTAGTGAAGCAGAACTAGAAGTTCGTGATCGAAGAAATGAACTACAAAAACAAGAAAATCGTTTATTGCAAAAAGAGGAAAATCTTGATCGCAAGGGAGAAGCGTTAGACAAACGTGAATCAGTTTTAGAAAAGAGGGACGATTCTCTTAATAAAAGACAACAGCATATGGAAGAGATGGAAAGCAAAGTGGACGAGATGGTTCGCAAGCAGCAAACAGAACTAGAGCGCATTTCTGGCTTGACTCGAGAAGAGGCAAAGTCCATCATTTTAGACCGTACAGAGCAAGAAGTTGCTCATGATATTGCGGTAATGATCAAAGAAAGTGATACTAGAGCAAAAGAAGAAGCAGATAAAAAGGCTAAAGAAATTCTGTCACTTGCAATCCAACGTTGTGCGGCCGATCATGTTGCAGAGACTACAGTTTCCGTTGTAAACCTTCCAAATGATGAAATGAAAGGGCGAATTATCGGTCGTGAAGGTCGAAATATTCGAACACTTGAAACATTAACAGGAATTGATTTAATTATTGATGATACACCAGAAGCAGTTATTCTCTCTGGTTTTGATCCAATAAGACGTGAAACTGCAAGACTTGCGTTAGATAAGCTCGTTCAGGATGGGCGTATCCATCCAGCTCGTATTGAAGAAATGGTTGATAAAGCGCGCCGGGAAGTGGATGAACATATACGTGAAATCGGGGAACAAACTACGTTTGAAGTCGGAGTTCATGGATTACATCCAGATTTAATTAAGATTCTTGGACGTTTAAAATTCCGTACAAGCTATGGACAAAATGTCTTAAAGCATAGTATGGAAGTGGCTCAATTATCAGGAATTTTAGCTGCTGAACTTGGGGAAGATCAAACCCTTGCCCGCAGAGCTGGACTACTACATGACATTGGGAAAGCTATTGACCATGAAGTAGAAGGAAGCCATGTGGAAATTGGTGTCGAGCTTGCTACCAAGTATAAAGAGCATCCTGTTGTAATCAATAGTATCGCATCCCATCATGGTGATACAGAACCAACTTCAATTATCGCTGTACTAGTAGCAGCAGCTGACGCACTTTCAGCTGCAAGGCCAGGAGCACGAAGAGAAACATTAGAAAATTATATTCGCCGACTTGAGAAATTAGAAGAGATTTCTGAATCTTATGATGGAGTAGAGAAATCATTCGCAATCCAAGCAGGACGTGAGATTCGAATCATGGTGAAACCAGATCTTGTGGATGATTTAGAGTCACATCGATTAGCTCGCGATATTCGTAAGAAAATCGAGGAGGAATTAGATTATCCAGGTCATATAAAAGTAACGGTCATTCGTGAAACAAGAGCGGTTGAATATGCAAAATAAGAAACGGTGCTATTGCACCGTTTTTTTTATCTCCAAAAATGAAGGGCATACTAAAACGTTCCTTAAGGAAAATGGCGTTAGGAGCGAAAGGAATTATATGATACACTGTTACATAGTGAAAAGTAGAAAGTAGGAAATAAAAATATGCATATTTTATTTATTGGGGATGTTGTCGGTTCAATGGGCCGAGACATGATTAAAGAGTACGTACCAAAGCTAAAGGATAAATACAGACCACAGTTAACGATTATCAATGGAGAGAATGCTGCTGGCGGAAAAGGTATTACAGAGAAAATTTATCGTAGCTTTCTGGAAATCGGTGCTCAAGCGATAACAATGGGGAACCATACATGGGATAATCGCGAGATATTTGAGTTTATTGATAAGGCGAAATATTTAGTGCGTCCCGCTAACTTTCCAGAAAATAACCCTGGTAAAGGGATGGTTTTTGTTAAAATTAATGATATGGAAGTAGCTGTTATTAATTTACAAGGTCGTACCTTCATGAATCCAAGTGATGATCCATTTATCGTAATTGATAGCTTAGTGAAGGAAGCGAAAAAGCGTACAAATATAATTTTTGTTGATTTTCACGGAGAAGCAACAAGTGAAAAGCAAGCAATGGGTTGGTATTTAGATGGAAAGGTTACAGCGGTGGTTGGAACACATACACATGTGCAAACAGCTGATAATCGCATTCTTCCAAATGGGACTGCATTTATGGCAGATGTGGGCATGACAGGTCCTTATGATGCTATTCTTGGTATGCAAAAAGAATTGGTGCTAAATCGCTTTTTAACGAATTTGCCAACACGCTTTGAGCCGCCAAAAAGTGGGAGAGCTCAGCTGAGCGGATGTCTGATTGAAGTAGATAAGAAGACAGGTAAAGCAAAGAAAATTGAGCGCATTTTAATTAATGAGGACCACCCCTTTTATTCCTAACAGAATGTAGCTCTTCCTTTTTCCCTGAAAATCAAATATTTTCTAAGTTTTTATGTCCAAGCTGGAATATGTGTATTAAACTTGGAATATAGTAACATTGGAATGATATATATCCTGATATGTTCATTAATCTTAATGAAACATGCGGGGGGGTTAAACAAGGAGGAGCTAGAAATGGAGATATTAAAGGTTTCAGCAAAGTCTAGTCCCAATTCTGTAGCTGGTGCGCTTGCAGGTGTTCTACGAGAAAGAGGTGGAGCGGAAATCCAGGCAATTGGTGCAGGTGCATTAAATCAAGCGGTTAAAGCAGTTGCTATCGCAAGAGGGTTTGTAGCACCTAGCGGAGTGGATTTAATCTGTATCCCTGCCTTCACTGATATTGTAATTGACGGTGAGGAAAGAACGGCCATCAAGCTTATTGTGGAGCCTAGATAAAGAGAAAATAAGATTATAGGAAAAAAAGAAAGGAAAGCGTGATGCTCATGCTTTCCCCGATTTATCCCTTCTTATGGTTGGTGAATTTGCTCGAGCAGCTTGAATCCTTTTAGGGAGATTTTAATTTAGAATGAAATAGAGCAAACCTTCAAAAAGAAGGGGGGTGTCTTATCGATTAGGTTTCGTTCCACAGCAGCAAGAGTTAAGTTAGAGAATAGACATTCTTTTTAACGAATCTCTTAAAAGCTGTGCTTTTTGTAACCGAATGAATGAGACATCCTTTCTTTTTTATTATGGCTGTGATTCATCAGGTTTGCCTCTTTAACCATTCAAAACAACTTTTTTTAAAATTGAAAATTCAGGTTTAAATAGTTTGAGATTAATGATATCTTGGTGGAAGGCCAATTAAGATTTACATAGAAGAAAATAAAGAGCATAATCGTATAGGAGTGAATTTTTTGAATTACTTTGATGGGCATTGCGATGTATTATTAAAAATGTTTAAGGATAAAATGATTAATTTTCAGAATAGTAAAAAACTTCATATAACGAAAGAAGGACTCCAAAAGGGTGGAGCAAAGATCCAATGCTTTGCCATCTATATTCCAGAATCCATTCATCCAGATATGAAGTTTGAAGCTGCATTATCCATGGCAACTATTTTTAATGAAAAAATCCTACAGCCCAACCCAGATCTCAAATTTATCCGTAATAAAATGGATATCGAGCAATTGAAAGATGGAGAAATTGGCGCGATCCTAACACTTGAGGGCTGTGATGCAATCGCTGGCGATTTATTGAAATTAAAGACATTGCTTCAATTAGGCGTATCAGCAGTCGGACTAACCTGGAACTACGCCAATGCTGTTGCAGATGGTGCGTTAGAGCCAAGAGGGGCTGGTTTATCTTTATTTGGAAGAGAAACAGTAAAACTACTAAATCAACAAGATATATTAGTAGATGTTTCCCACTTGTCAGAAAACTCCTTCTGGGATGTCATGGAACTTGCCGATCATCCGTATGCATCCCACTCAAATACATATAATCTTTGTCCACATCCTCGTAATCTACGAGATGACCAAATAAAGGCTTTGATTGAAGCAGACAGCGTAATCGGGATTACTTTTGTGCCGCAATTTTTAAGTGGCACAAATGCTGCAACCATTACAGATGTATTACGGCATTTAGATTATATCTGTTCCCTAGGAGGAGAGGATCATGTCGGCTTTGGTTCTGATTTTGATGGAATCTCTCAAACCGTTAAAGGGTTATCTTCTACTGCCGATTACCCGAATCTAATTAACGAACTTATGAAATATTATACTAGTAGCCAAGTAGAGAAGTTTTTATTTTCGAATATGGTAAAAAGATTTCCGAAATAAAGGGTAATTTTAAAAAGCATCCGGGCAGTTGCGTTCTCTCCTTTTGAGGTAGGAAAACGCAACTGCCCGTTGCTGTAAGATTCCTATATATAGATAAAGAAAATAGTAGAAATTCTTCTTTCTAACCTAGCTATTGTTTTCAAAAGGTCAAAGGCTTATACTAGAATAATGAAAATATGTCTATAAAGAATAGTACATATGAAGAAAAGATTGTTGTTTATATTGCGACAGTACCGAACTTCTGCGGGGAGCAAGTGGTTAACCTGGCTAAATCAGTGGAAACCATGTTATAAAGAAAACAATCTATAAGAACTAACCTAAACCATGTATATTAACAAACTTATGGATGAAACAAGTTCATCGATAAGAGAGGAGTAGTTGAAATGAACGAAAAACAACGTTTAGAAGGACAAAAAATTGAAAGCAATAATTCTTCGGACAAAAAATCCGAAAAGGATTACAGCAAATATTTCGAAACAGTGTATAAAGCACCATCTTTAAAAGATGCCAAAAGACGTGGAAAAGAAGAAGTTCGTTATGAAAAAGATTTCTCTATTTCCGAACAATTCCGTGGAATGGGAGAAGGACGCAAATTCTACATTCGCACATACGGTTGTCAAATGAATGAGCATGATACAGAGGTAATGGCAGGAATTTTCTTAGCATTAGGCTATGAAGCTACAGATACTGTAGATGATGCCAATGTTATTCTTCTTAATACATGCGCGATTCGTGAAAATGCAGAAAATAAAGTATTTGGTGAATTAGGACATTTAAAGCATTTAAAAACAGAAAAACCAGATCTTTTAATCGGGGTTTGTGGCTGTATGTCCCAAGAAGAATCCGTAGTAAATAAGATTTTAAAAACATACACACAAGTAGATATGATCTTTGGAACACATAATATTCACCGTTTACCAAATATTCTTCAAGAAGCATATATGTCTAAAGAAATGGTTGTGGAAGTTTGGTCTAAAGAAGGGGACGTTATCGAGAACCTTCCGAAAGTACGTAACGGAAAAATAAAAGCATGGGTTAATATCATGTATGGCTGTGATAAATTCTGTACCTATTGTATCGTTCCATATACTCGAGGAAAAGAACGTAGCCGCCGTCCAGAGGATATTATTCAAGAAGTACGTCAATTGGCTGCACAAGGTTATAAAGAAATCACCTTGCTTGGTCAAAATGTAAACGCCTATGGAAAAGATTTCACGGACATTGATTTCCGCTTCGGTGATTTAATGGAAGAAATGCGCAAAATTGATATCCCACGTGTTCGTTTTACTACAAGTCATCCACGTGATTTTGATGATCATTTAATCGAAGTGCTTTCTAAAGGCGGTAACTTAGTAGAACATATCCATTTACCAGTTCAGTCTGGTTCATCAGATGTGTTAAAAATTATGGCACGTAAATATACGAGAGAAAAATACTTAGAATTAGTTCGCAAAATGAAGGCAGCTATTCCTAATTTAACACTAACAACAGATATTATTGTTGGGTACCCAAATGAAACAGATGAGCAATTCGAAGAAACATTGTCTCTTTACAAAGAGGTTGGCTTTGAAGCGGCTTATACATTCATTTATTCACCGCGTGAAGGTACGCCAGCTGCGAAAATGAAAGATAATGTTCCAATGGAAGTGAAAAAGGAACGTTTACAGCGCCTAAATGCTTTAGTTAATGAGTATTCTGCTAATTCCATGAAGGGCTACCAAGATCAAATTGTGGAAGTCCTTGTGGAAGGGGAAAGTAAGAATAATCCAGATGTACTTGCTGGATATACACGCAAAAACAAGCTAGTAAACTTTGTTGGACCAAAATCAGCTATCGGTAAACTTGTATCTGTTAAAATTACGGATGCGAAAACATGGTCATTAAACGGGGAAATGATTGAGGTATTAGAAGCGGAAGCTGTTGAGGCAAACTAATGGCTAAGTATACAAAAGAAGAAATCATCGAGCGAACAGAACAACTTGCCAAGATGATTCGTGATACAGAAGAAGTCGAATTTTATCAGCGGGCAGAACAGCAAATCAATCAAAACAAAAAAGTGAATGATCGAATTGCTCAAATCAAAAAATTGCAAAAACAAGCAGTCAATCTTCAGCACTATGGGAAAATTGCCGCTTTAAAAGAAACGGAAGCAAAAATTGATGCCCTGCAAAAAGAAATCGATGAGCTCCCAATCGTCAGCGAGTTTAAAGAATCACAGGAAATCGTCAATGAAATGCTCCAAATGGTAACAAAAACTATCGCAGATACAGTTGAAACCGAAATTCTTTCCGTTGATAAGAAGAAAGAAGAGTAAAAAGGGTTTTTGTTAGATTAGAATGTTCATTGAGTTAAATAACGTTTAACATTCTTCCGTTGATTGGAGCTGAAAGCAATAGGCTTCATTTATTTGCGAATACAATTAAAATGCCCAAAAGTAGAAAAACCAAGCATATTCTCGCTTGGTTTTTTACTTATTTTGATTATTTAAAATGTTAATTGCTCGTAAGAAAGCTTTCCGATATTCCTGTTGTTCCTTCATAGCTGTTTGCAAGGTAGAAAGCAGTGCTTTATTCAGCTGTTTCGTTTCTTTATCTTTCGCATTTCCATTATTAATCGTTTGTTGAAGAAATGTATAGACTAGAAATAGAACAGAATAGTTATCTACATAAGTTAGACTGACAGCACTTCCGCCATTTCCTCCTTCTGCATGTGTATTAACAGAAGGTCCTCCCGTTTCCAATATTTTATCAATAAGTTCCTCTGGTACGCCAAGCTCCTTCAATTTCTCAGCAGTTAAGCCAATATTTTTCTCTTGCGCCATTCTTTTCCCTCCTCCTGTTAGATATGTAAAAGAAAAGGGCAACCATCAATATGATGTTGCCCTTTATTATATGCTTCTCTCTTATAGGAGTGATTATCTTTAAAGGTGATTAACCTTCGTTCACCATTTCAGGGCTGTTTTCGTTGTAAGATACAGCAGTAGCAGCACCAGCAACGTTAGCATTAACTAAAATACCACCAACAAAGAAGTTTAATAAGTTAACACCTACAGCAGCACCACCAGCAGCGCCAGAAGCTGTAAATTGGTTAGCAAGGTTACCATTTCCTTGAGTAGCGTTAGTGAATCCGCGAAGTTCTGCTCCTTTATTTCCAATGCCTTTACCTTTAGCAGTAACATCAGTACCAGCAACGCCAGAACCGTTACCTTTGTGACAATCAGATGTGTAGTTAGACAACATATGATTTCACCTCCTTTCAAAAGTAAGATTAATTCCTTATTTTTTGATGAAATCTGATAAATCTAGTGAAAAAATAGGCTTGCCATTCACGTTTAATTGGAGATTCCCATCATCATTTGAAGCATCAATAACAGGTAATTTCTCCTGTATCTTACTTAATGTTTCTTGATTTATTAAACTCTTTAGCGTTTCTGGATTAAGATTCGGCATTACTTTATCTTTAAGCGAATCTAAATCGATATTAGCCACTTTTTCTTTAATAGAATCTAAGTCAACATTCGATGCAACCTTTTCTTTCACTGCCTCCATGGTTCTTTCAGATACATTGCTTTTTAAACCTTCTGTTAATTTTTGAACCAATCCACCCATTTCAGTAGATAACTTACCGACTAATTCTTGTGCGTATTTAGCTCCTTCTTCACCAGAAACCTCTTTGCCATTTACATTGAATTTAAAATCAAACTGATCGTTGTTATTAAATAACCCTGCCAACTTCCTCACCCCCTTACCGTATACTACAGTATATAAAGATTTGACCAAGCTGTATCCGCGAATGTATTAATACAAACGCATATTTTTTTATGAGTTAAAAATTTTATCGAAGGAATGCTGAGTTTTACCCATAAATAGAATGGAAGTAGATCCATTCAAAGGCATGGAGTGGAGCTTTGCAAAAGCAAGGATATCCGTCTAGAAAAATGGCTAATATCGGCACACTTACCCAAGTTTTACATACAATGAAGTAGATTTAAGCATTACTTACAGTCTTTAAAATTTGTCGCACACTAGACTCCTATCCCGCATAGGATGAAATGAAAATGAATGAGGAGGTTTCGCTCGAACATGGGAGAATATAGAGAGATTATTACAAAGGCAGTCGTAGCGAAAGGACGCAAATTCACAAAATCCAATCATACGATCTGTCCAGACAACAGCCCTTCAAGCATCTTGGGCTGCTGGATTATCAACCATACGTATGAAGCAGAAAAGGTTGGTAAAACAGTAGAAATTTGCGGATACTATGACATAAATGTTTGGTATTCCTATAATGACAACACACAAACAGAAGTAGTTACAGAGCGTGTAAAATATACAGATGTCATTAAACTAAAGTATCGCGATCCTGACTGCCTAGAAGACCACGATGTGATTGCAACAGTATTACAGCAACCAAACTGTATCGAAGCAGTAATTTCTCCAAATGGCAATAAAATTATTGTTCATGTAGAAAGAGAATTTATTGTAGAAGTTATTGGAGAAACAAAAATTTGTGTAGAAGTATGCACAGATGAATGTGGTAAAGATGACGACACATGGTTTGAAGATGACGTAGAAGACGAAGAATTTGAAGAATTAAATCCAGACTTTTTAGTAGGCGGAGAAGAAGAGTAAAGGCTAGGAGCTTCCTAGTCTTTTTTTCTATGCTTATTACCTGATAGTAGCATTGTAGAAAGCTGAATGATAGAAGCTTTACTTGTGAAGCACTACTAGTCGAATGTTTTTACGGAAAGAAGGGGAATAGTGTGTCTGCGTCATGTAATGGACTGGTCTAACAAAGAAAAGGAAACCAAATTAGCTGTCTTTTCCCAAAACCCCCCACTCAAATATTCTATTTCTTTATGGTATAATGAGAAAATAATAGATTTGGACTTGGATTTTGGAGGAAGTTATGACAACATATACGCCAATGATACAACAATACTTACAGGTAAAGGCAGATTATCAGGATGCCTTTTTATTTTTTCGTTTAGGAGACTTTTACGAAATGTTCTTTGATGATGCGATCAAAGCATCACAAGAGCTTGAAATTACATTAACAAGCAGAGAAGGGGGCGGAGCAGAACGAATCCCGATGTGTGGAGTTCCTCATCATTCTGCGCCAAACTATATTGAACAGCTTGTTGAGCGTGGCTACAAAGTGGCAATTTGTGAACAAACAGAAGACCCGAAGCAAGCAAAGGGTGTCGTAAAAAGAGAAGTGGTTCAGCTAATCACACCTGGTACGATGATGGAAGGGAAAAATCTATCAGATAAAGAAAACAATTATATTGCAACCATATCAACATTGACAGACGAAAAATTTGGCTTTGCATACAGCGATTTATCGACAGGGGAAAGCAAGGCAACCATATTAACTGGAATCGATTCATTATTGAATGAATTATCGTTATCAGGGGCGAAAGAAGTGGTTGTTGCAGACGACTTTTCAAAAGAGTATTTGAAGAGATTACAGGAGCGGGGAACGATAACCCTTTCGATTGAAAATGATATTGTTGAAAAAGACATGCATGTTTCTTTATTACAAGGAATAGAAGAACAACAGCTGAAAAATACCGTTACTCGTTTGTTCAATTACTTATATCGTACACAAAAACGAAGCCTGGATCACTTACAGCCAGTTTCTATTTATGTAATCGATCAATTTATGAAAATTGATTATTATTCAAAGCGAAATTTAGAGTTAACAGAAACGATTCGTTCAAAAGGGAAAAAAGGTTCACTGCTATGGCTCTTGGATGAAACGAAAACTGCGATGGGTGGCAGATTGCTAAAACAATGGATCGATCGTCCATTATTAAATAAGGACGAGATTGAAAATCGCCAAAACTTAGTAGAAACAATGATTAGTCATTATTTTGAGCGCCAAGATTTGCGAGAAAAATTAAAGGAAGTATACGATTTAGAACGCTTAGCAGGTCGCGTTGCTTTCGGTAATGTCAATGCAAGAGATCTTGTGCAACTAAAAAAATCGTTACAGCAAATACCGATTATTCAGCAAATCGTGGCATCATTCGGGTCAAAAGAAGCAAGCAGCCTTGCAGATAAATTGGATCCATGTGAAGATATTACCGATTTATTAGAACGTGCGATTGTGGAAAATCCGCCACTTTCTATTAAAGAAGGAAATATTATTTTAGATGGTTATCATCCTGAATTAGACAGCTACCGGGATGCAAGTCGAAACGGCAAGACATGGATTGCTCAGCTGGAAAGAGAAGAACGGGAAAAAACGGGCATTAAATCACTAAAGATTGGCTATAACCGTGTATTTGGCTACTATATTGAAGTGACGCGTGCCAATGTTCATCTTTTACAAGAAGGACAATATGAGCGCAAACAGACACTTGCCAATGCAGAACGCTATATTACGCCTGCATTAAAGGAAAAAGAGAGCCTAATCTTACAAGCGGAAGAAAAAATGGTCGAGCTGGAATATGAAATTTTTACGACAATCCGCGAAACGATTAAAGAATATATTCCCCGCTTACAGAAGCTAGCCAAAACAGTAAGTGCACTAGATGTATTGCAGTGTTTTGCAACTGTCAGTGAGGATCGTCGCTATGTGAAGCCGCAATTTTCTGCGGACCGAACACTTTCTATTAAAAATGGCCGTCACCCTGTAGTAGAAAAGGTGATGAACGCACAGAGCTATGTAGCAAATGATTGCACCATGCATAAAGACCGAGAATTACTGTTAATTACAGGACCGAATATGTCTGGTAAAAGTACGTATATGCGCCAGATTGCTTTAACCAGTATTTTAGCGCAAATTGGTTGTTACGTCCCAGCAGACGAAGCAGTTCTTCCGCTATTTGACCAAGTATTTACAAGAATTGGTGCCGCAGATGATCTTATTTCTGGACAGAGTACGTTTATGGTTGAGATGCTAGAAGCGAGAAATGCCCTGTTGCATGCCACCAATAATAGTTTAATCTTATTCGATGAAATTGGCCGAGGCACAAGTACCTATGATGGAATGGCGCTTGCACAAGCCATTATTGAATATATCCACCATGAAGTCGGGGCAAAGACATTATTCTCGACTCACTATCATGAGCTAACCGTACTTGCAGATGAGCTTCCGTCCTTAAGCAATGTTCATGTAAGTGCGATGGAGCAAAATGGAAAAGTTGTCTTCCTTCACAAAATAAAAGAAGGAGCAGCAGATAAAAGCTATGGTATTCACGTCGCCCAGCTTGCAGAATTACCAGAGGCACTTATTGAACGAGCACAAGAGCTATTAACAAGCCTAGAGCAAAAAGATCAATTCGCTGAAGAAGCAGCAGTGGCGGAAGTCGAGCAACCTACCGTAAAAGCAGAAAAGATCGAAGAAGAGGCACAATTATCCTTCTTTGGTACAGAAGAAGAGAAAAAGCCGCACAAAGTGCTTTCTACTAAGGAAAAGCAAATTGTAGCGAAGCTTAAAGAGATAGATATTCTAGAAATGACGCCAATGCAGGCATTAAATACATTATATGAGCTTCATAAAAAAGTCCGAAATGATAGATGAAGTGGATTTGGTGAGTGGGATGAACGTTTGAATAGGGTTATCGTTGAGGAAAGTGGTTTTCATAAGCGAAATGAACGCCAGAAAAAAGAGGAATCCCAGAAAAAGTGGTTATCATACACAAAATAAAAGCCGAAATTAGAACCACCGTTCATTCTAATGCTAAACTACCACCAATCTGAAAATAAGTAAGAAAGAAAAGAGGAGAAACAATGGCAAAGATTATTCAACTGGATGATGCACTCTCGAATAAAATTGCTGCAGGTGAAGTTGTTGAGCGGCCAGCCTCTGTTGTAAAAGAGTTAGTAGAAAATAGTATTGACGCAAAAAGTACTTCGATTGAAATTTTTATCGAAGAGGCTGGTTTGCAAAGCATCCGCATTCTTGATAATGGACTAGGAATTGACGAAGAGGATGTCTTAACTGCTTTTTCCAGACATGCGACAAGTAAAATTAAAGACGAAAATGACTTATTCCGGATTCGTACCCTTGGCTTCAGAGGAGAGGCACTACCAAGTATTGCCTCTGTCTCACAAGTTACCTTAACAACTTCCACTGGGGAAAAGGGTACAACGATCGAACTCAAAGGCGGTCATTTAGTGAAACAGGAAGGCGCACCTGGAAGAAGAGGTACAGAGATTATCGTCAGCGATTTGTTCTTTAATACGCCAGCAAGATTAAAATATATGAAATCGATTCATACTGAGCTTGGCAATATTACTGATATCGTCAATCGACTTGCCCTTGCGCATCCTGATATTAGCTTTCGCCTAGTCCATAATGACCGAAAGCTCCTTCATACGAATGGCAATGGGGATGTAAGACAAGTTCTTGCGAGCATTTATGGCTTAACTATTGCAAAAAAAATGATTCCAATTTCAGCAAGCACCCTTGACTTTAAATTAAGTGGCTATATGGCGCTGCCAGAAATTACACGAGCGTCACGTAACTATATTTCCACGATGATTAATGGACGCTTTATTAAAAACTATTCTCTCGTACGTAGCATTCAGGAAGGCTATCATACGTTGCTGCCGATTGGAAGATATCCAATTGTTCTCTTAAATGTGGAAATGGATCCGATTCTAGTTGATGTCAATGTCCATCCATCGAAAATGGAAGTGCGCTTTAGTAAAGAACAAGAGCTGTATGAACTTGTAAGTACTACCATTAAAGCAGCTTTCAAGAAAAAAGAGCTTATTCCAGCTGGACTAATCCGCGAGAAAAAGACTGCACCAAAAGAAGAGCAAGCAGCGTTTAGCTTTGACACGGTGCGTGAGCCAGCAATGCCAATATCTGCTCCAAAATCAGAACCAACTGTTTCGATTTCAACAGAAGAGCAAGAGGAAAAGCCAACTTGGAACGAGCCAATAGAAGAACCACCAAGTAGTTGGCAAGCTGGAGAAGCTAGAGAAGAAACAACAATAACAGATACCACAGCCTTTTTCTTTGAACAGAAAGGAAGCAATTTCATTCCAACTGCACCAGTAGAAGAGATAGAGGAAACGTGGGGTGAGGAAGAAATAGCCGACGTCGTGGAAGGTCCCAGAGTTCCGCCCCTTTATCCAATTGGGCAAATGCACGGAACTTACATCTTTGCGCAAAACGAAAGAGGACTATACATCATCGACCAGCACGCAGCCCAAGAACGAATCAAATACGAATTTTTCCGGGAAAAAGTTGGAGAAGTGCATAATGAATTACAGGAAATGCTCATCCCATTAACATTAGATTATTCTCTAGATGAATGGATGAAAATAGAAGAAAATAAAGCTGAATTAGAAAAAGTAGGCGTATTTCTCGAACCATTTGGCCAGCAAAGCTACCTAGTTCGCTCCCATCCACAATGGTTCCCAAAAGGAGAAGAAAAAGAAACAATCGAAGAAATGATCGAACAAGTTCTCTCCATGAGAAAAGTAGACATCAAGCTTTTACGAGAAGAAGCAGCCATTATGATGAGCTGCAAAGGCTCTATTAAAGCAAACCGCCATTTGCGAAATGATGAGATTCAAAGTTTATTAGACAAACTTCGGACTACATCCGATCCATTTACCTGTCCGCATGGTAGACCGATTATTGTGCATTATTCGACTTATGAGATGGAGAAGATGTTCAAGAGAGTTATGTAAATAATAAAGTGAGCCCCTATAATATTCCTTATTGAACTAGAAAAATACACTAATTGAATGGGAAGGCTTAGAATTTAATCATCTTGTGTAATATAAAGGTCTGCCCCGAAAATCAGCATCCACTGATTTTTGGGGTAGACCTTTTTTTCATTCACAAAGTGAAACTTTTTCACTATTCAAACGTATTTCCTAAGAGAGGGGTGAGTAAAATAAATAAATTTGTAAGAAAATTTATGTCCATTTTATTCATTGTATTGTTGCCAATGGTAGTTGGGTGTTCGGCTCAAAATGCCTCAGAGGAAAAAAACAGTAAAACACTTGAAACGGTATTGAACGAAACGTTTACCGTACCTAATAAGGAGCTTCGTGATATTTTAGAAGATCCAAATAATTACACGATAATAGCTGCGAAAGAAAAAATTAATTCAACTAATAACTTGGATGCTTATTTAGTGAAGAAGTATAAGGCATATTTTACTTCCTATAAAAAATTCGAGCTTAATCTAAATAAAGCGTTAAAAGAATTGGAAAATCATGAAATAATAGATGTGAAGTTTGCGGTGAACAATGAACCTTTTACGGAGCAAGAAATCTACGCAGCAGTCATTTTATATAAAGCATAAGGTTTCAATAAATTCTTTTCCAATTCTAATCCGTAAACAAAAATGTCAGGAGCTGTTTAATTATGAAAAAATTACTTGCTTCCTTTCTTATTTTATTCACTTTGCTTGGTTGTTCTAATAAAGGGAAAGAGTCTGACGTAAAATCAAGTGATACTGATTCACTCGAAGAACAAATTTCGAGTGTAATAGCAGAACATCAATTAAAGAATAAAGAAATTATTGATTACGATCTAAAAGATGATTTCATTTATGTTATTTTTAAAAACAAGCATGAAAGCGGCAATACGCATAATCCTGATTTAGTTATTTTAGAGAATAAGGAAGGAAAGGTAAATTGGGTAGCGGGTCCAGAGGATCGTACAGGGTCTGTTGATACGTCTATGATATTTGCAAGAGAAGATGGTCCTACTGTTACTATTACGATGCCAACGGGAAATACAGCTGTCAAAGAGGTAAAAGTGCTTGGAGAATCTGCAAAAGCAGTAACCTATTTAGAGCATTTTACAGATGATTTTTCAAGAGCATATACCTATTGGATTTCTTATACAAAGGAAGAACCTACGTATGAGGATATTGAAGTGATTACGGAGTAGGGAAAGATAATCAATTTTTTTGTATAAGAGGAGATTTATATGGAAATAATCACATTCGGCAAAAAAGAAGAAGGGAAAGAATACATCATAAGACCTGCAGCGTATTGTGTGATCTTTAATAAGCAGAAAGATAAAATTGCCATCATTCAAACTAGTGATGGCAACTACTTTCTTCCGGGTGGAGGAATAGAAAAGAATGAGACCCATAAAGAATGCTTAGTAAGAGAAGCTTTGGAAGAAATGGGAATGGACATTGAAATAAATTCCTTTATTGGGAGTGCGCGCAGATATTTTTACTCAACAAATGAATATAAGTATTATCTGAGTGAAGGGTATTTCTATATATGCAAGATCGTTAAACAAATAGGGGAACCAACAGAGGAAGGTCATTTTCTAAAATGGCTAGAACCAATTCAAGCAATAGAAGGTTTATTTCATGAACATCAAAGCTGGGCAATTCAGGAAGCATTACGAAAAGGATAACAATTTTCACTTATCTGAGCTTGGAGGCGTAATAAATGGAATACTATAAATATTTAAGGCAGCATGTAGGGCATAAGCCACTTATTCTACCTGGTTCTGTTGTCATCATGCTAAATGAACAAGAGGAAGTGTTATTGCAAAAAAGGCTTGATGGATATTGGGGATTGCCAGGTGGGTTAATGGATTTAGGGGAGAGCTTTGAAGAAGTAGCAAGAAGAGAGGTCTTTGAAGAAACAGGATTAAAAGTTGAAAATCTTACATTACTAAATGTATTTTCTGGTTCTGATTATTATTTTAAAATCCCCAATGGCGATGAAGTATATGCAGTAACAGCAGTGTATTTTACGAAAGATATAAGTGGAGAAATGAACATTGATTATAATGAGTCAGAAAAAATGCAGTATTTTCCTTTAAATAAATTGCCTAGTGAATTATCGGATGAATATAGAGGATATCTGGAGAAATATATAGAATGGGAAAATAATGTGTTGTGATAGCGGAAGCATTTAATTATAAGAGGTGTAGGAATGGAAAATCTAGAACAGCTCAGAATAAAATTAAAGACAATTGAAAAATGGGAGAAAAACCAAAAAGGGTTGTTCTTCTGGGAAAAAATCGGGCGGCTTCCATTTGTGCTGTTAGACAAATGGACACCGAAATACATACAAGACAAAATACATATCCTATTAGATGAAATTGCAGTATATATTGACAATGGCGGAAAATATTTAGTGAATAAGGAAAAAACAGTACATAAAGTAAAAAAAGAATTATCCTTACAGAAGGATATAAAACTTGATGATATAAAATACTTTTCTATTGATTCCATGGAAAAGACAGCAGAAGCCTTTATAAAAAGTCATGCTAAGAATGCGCAAATTCAGGGGGCTACAACTGGATTTGGGGGGATTTTTACTCTCGCTGTAGATATTCCCCTTATTTTTGGGATTACCTTAAAGACTATACAAGAAGTGGCGGTTGCATATGGATATGACCCATCCAATAAGGAAGAACGAATATTCATGATCAAATGTATGCAATTTACGTCATCTGATATAGTTGGAAAAAAAGCAATCTTAAATGAATTGACAAATGCACAAGAGGAGGAAGGCTTTGCGCAGCTACAAGGCTGGAGAGAGGTATTCGCCTCTTATCGAGATAATTTTGGTTGGAAAAAGCTGTTTCAAATGATTCCCGTCGCTGGAATGATTTTTGGTGCGTATATGAATAAATCAGCCATAAAAGATGTGGGAGAAGTTGCGAATAAGCTCTATCAAAAGCGTAGGGTATTGGAGAGAATAGAGCAATACACAGGTAAGGTGGAGTAGTCCTTCTTTTTTTGATTACAAGGAAGATTGAATCGGCTACAATCTTCATATAAGACAAGTAAGTATAAAATATGCGCTTGTTTTTATGTAAGTTCCCCCTAATCGAATAGGGAGGGCACTGAAAAAGTCTAGTTCTCCAAATAAAATGAGGTTTTATTTATTTGAAAGCGAATAATAAGTTGGTTTGGAGAGGTGTCCGCTTGACTCCTATGGGAGCAGCGAGAAAGTCCGAGACCCTGCAGGAGCGTGAGCTGTGAAGCGGCTCGGCGCTCGCCCCAATGAGTCATGTGGTCACCTCGGAAAACAATTTACACATCTAAGTTTAAAAGGCGGTTACAATCAATCATCAATAGCTATCAGTTTTTCAGTGCCCTCCGAATAGGGGGCAGGGGTTGGAGCTATTTTCTTTTTGGATCCTGGATCGATACATGCTTGGGGCGTTTTGGATACGATGCTTTGCCTGCATCTGGTCCAGTAAGATCATTTCGCTGGTCTAGAACTTTCCCAGTATATTCAATCGGATTTTGCTTGTTCATCTTTACCACCTCCAATAATAGGATGGGTAAAAATAAAAATCCAATGACAGGTAATTTTTCCATGGAGGAGTAAACCTTTTTTCATCGATAGGGGAAAAAAGGTTACAAGGATAAAAATTGGAAATGATATCTACTTAAAAGAGTCTGATTCAAATGAAAAATTCCATTCCGATTAGCTTCGTTTTGTTTTGTTCGATTTGTACTATTGAGAAAGTGTCCGCTCTTTACTTCTTGGTTATTTGATCCAAAAATAGCTCATATTAAGTTATACACACTTAAAAAAGGAGTTATAGATAATTGAATCAAATAAAGATATTCTCGCTTATACCTATATTTTTACAAATACTGTTAAATGCTTCCCTGTTTCTTATAGGATTGATTTTAAGTTTTCTGCTTATAAAGGAAACATGGTATATTTTTACATATGTAGCCTTTGTACCAGAGAATGAACAAGATTATTATTTATTCACAGAGGAGCTGCTTACTTACTTTTTATACTTTGAATTTATCGCTTTAATTATAAAGTATTTTGGATCTCAGTTTCACTTTCCGTTACGCTATCTTATTTACATTGCTATTACAGCAATTGTAAGACTAATTATTATTGAGCATGATGATCCAATTAATGCTTTCTGGTGGGCATTGGCTATTCTCATTTTAATTATTTCCTTATTATTAACAAACTTAAAACTTCTAAAAAAGGATTATTAATCCATTATGTTTCCTTATTGAATAAAAGGATTAGATGGGGGGGATGTAGAAACAAATATGGGGGGTGATAAAGGAAGGAGGAACAGTATGGGGAAATTCAGTTTGTTTGGAAAATTTACTGTTCAAGAGGGCGAACGTGAAACAATGGTTGCTATTTTGTTGGAAGCAGCAGAATCAATGAAGAATCTGGATGAATGTGAAGTGTATCTTGTTAATATTTCTGAAAGTGATCCAAATTCTGTTTATATTTATGAAGTTTGGAGTAATGAAAATGCCCATCAAGCCTCTCTGACTCTTGAAGTCACACAAACATTAATAAGGCGCGCCAAACCACTCCTTACTGGAATGGAAAGAATCAATACTCTTCAAACAATAGGTGGAAAAGGAGTACGATCAAAGTCTTACTAGTTTCAATAGCCTCAAAGTTCAGATGTTACATACTATGTAAAAATTAAGCGTCTATCCCTTTTTTTCATAAAGGTAGACGTTTTTTCTTATTTAATAAGAAATAGAAGGCTAAATAATAGCTTTAGAGAAAAACTAGACTACAAAAAGAAGGAACATTAAGGTAAAATAGACTTTTATATAGCTAATGGACCATTTTTTTCGAGTAATTTAGAAAGATACAATAGTATTGTGAGGATTTTTTAAATGATAGACAATGAATTTTTACCTAGTATAAAGCTTTATCGTATGATTATTGGCATTTTTATTGTATTAATGAGTGCAGGGTTAGTTTTAATATACATAGAAGATGATCGAATCATTTCTTTATCTTTCCTTTTGCAATTTATATTCGTTATAAGCATTTCTGTGCTATTAATCATCTTTCCAAAAAGGGATTCCGTAAATTATAGAGCTGCGATTATTATTTGCATGTCAGCATACTTTTTCTTTATGTATTTACGGTTTCCCGAGAGATTTGCTTTGCTATTACTTATTAGTTTTATCCCAGTTATTCCAGTGTTATTTTTGCATATCCGATTATTCTATATCACATTGATTGGTAACATTACAATTACTATTAGCATTATTATCTACATGATGATGGTTGATACACCTAGTATACATATTTATAATTATTTGGACTTCTTTGGAGTTGCGATTAATTTCTTGGCGACACAGCTTTTGCTACTTTTTCTTTTTCTTCTCTTCCAAAAAAGGATGAAGAATCAAGAATTATATTACGATCAAGTGAAGCAAGCTGAAAAACTTAGGACAACTGGACAGCTTGCGGCAGCTGTTGCACATGAAATTCGCAATCCTATAACGGTGGTAAAAGGATTTATTCAACTACATGAAAATGATAAGGCATTGCCAGAACATATCAAAAAGCATTACAAACTAATGTTGGATGAGCTACAAGTTGCCGAAACGGTTATTTCTGATTTTTTATCACTGGCAAAACCGGCGGAAACCAAGATGGAGATTGTATCGGTCAATACTGCACTTCATACTGTGATGGACTTACTAAACACCTATGCTATGAATGATACGATTCATATTGAATTAGAAATGGCAAGAGATTATGAAATTAAATGTAATATAATGGAGTTTAAGCAATTATTTATAAATTTATTAAAAAATGCGATTGAAGCTTCTCATCATGGAGATACAATTCGAGTAAAAGTGACCGGTGAACAGGATAATGTGAAAATAATGATAATCGATAGCGGTTCTGGAATGAGCCGAGAACAACAGGAGCAGATAGGAACCCCTTTCTATTCCTTAAAAGCCAAAGGTACAGGACTCGGCTTAATGATCTGTTATAGCATTATCCAAAAGTATGATGGAATGATTAACATTTGGAGCGAGGAAGGAAAGGGGACAGAGGTGACAGTCACCTTTCCTATTGTTAAAATCGATTCTTTGTAAAATTTTGTGTGAAACGTCTGACTCCTTGCTACATAAGGATTTAGACGTTTTTTTATTAGGTGGAGGATTCGTTGAAAAAACTTTTTAAAAGGTTATCTGCCTATTATTTCATTTATAGAATAATAATTTATTTTTTAGGTAATCGGACAGGGATTTCATTGAATAAAACTATAAAAAAGAATGCTTTTCATTTTTTTTAGGGCAAACGAAGTATTCTTATTTTCTTAATAAAAATTTTGTTAATGAATCTTTTTTTTATACTATATTTTAGGGGTGACAAAAATGCCAAGAGTTAGCTACAAAAGTTCAGACGTTGACCTAATGGCAAGGATGATGAGGGCGGAAGCAGAAGGGGAAGGCCCACAAGGAATGCTGTATGTTGGAAATGTAATTGTTAATCGTCTTAAAGCAGATTGTACAGATTTTAAAGGTTTAAGAACCATTTCACAGGTTATTTTTCAAGTACAAGGAGGAAATTATTCTTTTGAAGCTGTTCAAAAAGGGAATGTATTTTATCAAAGAGCAAGAGCAGCTGAAAAAAATTAGCAAAACAAAATTTAGATTACTGGCGAGAACATCCAGGAAAATATGCCCTTTGGTATTTCAATCCATATGCTCCATGTCCTCCAACGTGGTATGGTCAACCGTTTGCAGGTCAATATAAAGATCATTGTTTTTACGAGCCAAAACCTGGAACCTGTGAAACTGTTTATACAGGAGGATAAGCCTATTTTAATCTGTACAGTAGATGATGGAGTAGGGTTGCAATAGGTTCATTTGGTAATAAAAAATAAGAGCTCTAAAATCCAATATAAATACAGAATTTAGCCCAAGTATCGGAATTAAGTTCAAAGAATTTAAAATATTTATTAGGAGTCTGTAACCTGGTATGCTAATTTCAATGGTTACAGACTCCTTTTTAGAATGAGAATATGAAGTATTTGGAACAGTGTAAATTGTATTTCAATTAGAGTCCAGAATTATCTGAATTTAATCAACACTTAATTGATAATCAAGTTAAGGTCGAGGAGATAAAAGAAGATAATGGTCATACTTTTTTCCACTTTTATGACCCAAATGGTAATAAACTTTAAGTACCTGGTAAGATTATTATCAATAAATTACCTTATTACATTACCGTGTGCTTTAGCCGAGCAAGAAAAAAAATTTATGTAGATTGTTCAAATAATAACAGAAAATTTTGTATAATTCATATTAATGCTACAATAATTTCTAATGATATACGTCTAAAACCTCGATACATAAGGGATTAGACGTTTCTTTATTATATCATAAGTAAGGCTAAGAAGAATTATCACTCAAAATAAGAGTTAACGCTTATTTTATTAGATTAAAAATTGTACAACCTTTTTTTATGCAGTCTTGAGATTACTATTTCTGTAATCTGATGGATTTATAGGACTACATTGTGGAAATTATACTTAAACTACCCTGAGTATTGACTCGAGTAAGATTAATGCTCTTTCTTGTATAAGACCATTAGGCACAGTCTTAAATAAATTTTATAAAAAAACTAGGTTGGTACCTAGAATTAAAAACTTATTTCAAGAAATATAAGAACCAAACTGCATGATTTTGTTCATCATGTGCTGCTCTTTGAAACTCTTCTTTAATTTTTGGATTATCTGTTTTAGATACAATTTCTAAATAAAAATCGACTGTTTCTTGTTCATCTTTAAACGCAAAATCTAATCCTTGTTTATATTTCTTTGGGCATTCTTCACTAATTTTTGGTTTATATTTTTCACCTGTTAATTGTGTATATAAATTTGAAAAGCTATTAAAATGTCTTATTTCATCTTTTCTGATTTCGTTGATTTTATCTTTTATATATTGAGTAGAAGCTAAATTAATTAAATGCTGATAACATGAAATGGCTGAATATTCACCATCTATTGCCTTTTCTATTAAAGTCACAATATTTTCCCTAGAATGAGCATGAAAAGCTGTTGTAAGGCCGGTAACATTTGGAACAAGTGGTCCTAGATAATGATAGTATGCATGTGGATCAGATGGAAGTTGTTTAATGTGATATGTTCCATGCCCATAGTGAACGTGACATGAATTCCCAGGGCAATGTAAAAGCTGATTCCAAGGTCCATGTTTAATAAAGGGATAACCTTTATACATTACACCATCAAGACCGGTGATTATTTCTGGTTGCATGATTTACCTCCTATAATTTGTTTGTATCATATTATGACATCGCTCTTCTATAGATGTTTGTCTCTAAGAGAATTGGGTGTTCAACTCAATTTTATCTGTGGATTGTTTTTTTCACTTTTATTTAATAAAAGTCTGGGTATTGATAATAAGGGTATATTTTCTTTTCTGCCTTTAGTAATTTTAAAAAATATCCTGATATATATTTCACCACCATTATAAATACTAAAAGTTAAGGAGTGTGACAAATGTTTGATTATACTGTAGAAACCAGTAAAAATATTAGTGAGGCAATCTATAGCTTGGAAGAAAATTTAAAAGAAGAAAAGTTTGGTGTATTATGGATGTTTGATATAAAAGATAAACTTCAAGAGAAAGGACTAGAGTTTGAATCTGACTATAAAGTTTTAGAGGTTTGTAACCCACATGAAGCACAAAGAGTGTTAAAGGAGAATTTGTTAGTTGGTTATTTCTTGCCATGTAAAATGATTGTTTATACCGACCAGGGAAAAACTAAAATTGGCATGCCGAGACCAACAGCTTTAATTAACTTAGCAAATAATGAAGAAATCAAAAAACTTGCACAAGATATTGAGGTCCGTTTAATTAGCTGTATTAATAAAAGTATATAAAGTTGAAGAGTTGAGTTAATAAGTTTCTTTAATCCTTGAAAAACTATATGATTCAAGACCTGTTTCCATGTAATTAGATCAGGTCTAATGTTATTCCGCACATTGAATTTAAACTTTTTTAATAGGCTTTTTTCGTAAAGTTTGTTGCTATCGCCCTCAGCCGGAATACTTCGCTTTTCCGTGGGGCAGATAAATATCCCTTTCGCATATGGGAATATATGGATGTAATACTCAAAAAACTAGAAAAGAGATTTACCGATGATTTTTAGGATTAATCATCGGTTTTTCAGTTGTCTCACTCAAGCTCCTGCAGAGTCTCAGACTGTCCTCGCTAATCCCACAGTAGGGAGTCTACGTGTATTTGGCTGCTCTATTTTCCAACTAATTCTTTTTTTCTATTGAAAAAACAGTCTTTTAGAAGAAATGCGCTTAAAAAAATGATTGGATGGAATATTTTTACAATATTATAAGTATTTAATTGTGAAGATATTGTGAAATAAACTCAAATAACCTTCACAAAATTAATTTATATTTTATAATACCCATACAGGTATAAACCTATCGGGGTATATTCAAGGGTATTGATTGGAATTAAATTAAAAATAGTTGGAGGGAATAACATGTCACAGAAACTCATTATAGTAGGTGGAGTTGCAGGTGGAGCAACAGCTACAGCAAGGTTAAGAAGAATAAGTGAAGATGTAGAAATTGTTCTTATAGAAAGGGGAGAATATATTTCATTTGCTAATTGCGGACTGCCTTATTACATTGGAGAAACAATCAAAGACAGAAGCAAATTATTAGTCCAGACCGTTAAAGGAATGTCGAATCGATTTAATCTGGACATTCGGAATTTTAGTGAAGTATTAAGCATTAATCCCAAAAATAAAAAAGTCACAATTAAGAATTTACAATCAGGGAAAGAGTATGAGGAATCCTATGACAAGTTATTATTGTCACCAGGGGCTAAACCAATCGTCCCACCAATTCCAGGATTAAGTGAAAATGAGGTATTATTTACATTAAGAAATATTCCAGATACAGATAAAATAAAAAAATATGTTGATACCAACCAACCTAAAAAGGCGATAGTAATTGGCGGAGGATTTATTGGAATTGAAATGGCTGAAAACTTGTTGGAAAGAGGAATAGAAGTAACGATTATTGAAATGGCAAAGCAAATTATGGCTCCAATTGATTTTGAAATGGCTAGTATTTTACACGGAAATATAAAAGAAAAAGGTGTGAATCTAATATTAGAAAACGGGGTCCAAGCATTTGCTAATAAGGGAAAAAAAGTTATTCTCTCTGATGGAACAGAAATAGAAACCGATATGACCATTCTTTCTATAGGTGTTAAACCGGAAAATGAATTAGCTAAGGTAGCAGGACTTGAACTAGGAGAGCGTGGAGGAATTGTTGTAAATGAATACCTTCAGACTTCTAATGAGGATATTTATGCTGTCGGGGATGCAGTTGAGGTGGTGGATTATATTAGCGGGAAAAAAGCTATGATTCCACTTGCAGGACCGGCTAACCGACAAGGCAGAATTGCGGCAAATAACATGATGGGGAAAAAGGAGAAGTATCATGGCACATTGGGAACTTCCATTGTTAAAGTATTTGATTTAACAGTTGCGACTACTGGCAATAATGAAAAGACGCTAAAAAGCTTAGGAGTTTCATATGAAGTTGTTCATATTCATCCAAGTTCTCATGCAGGGTATTACCCAGGAGCAGCACCAATTGCTTTAAAATTAATCTTTGATAAAGAAACAGGAAAAATATTTGGTGCACAAGCTATAGGAGCAGATGGTGTTGATAAACGGATTGACGTAATTGCAACAGCAATAAAAGGTGGATTAAAGGTGAATGATTTGACTAATTTAGAATTATCTTATGCTCCCCCATATTCTTCAGCAAAAGACCCTGTTAATATGGCTGGCTATGTAGCTTCTAACATAATGGAAGGTGAATTAGAAATGGTTCAGTGGCATGAAATCGATGAGATTGTTAAAGATGGAGGGTTATTGATTGACGTTCGCGAGCCAATGGAACGGGAATTTGGATATATTAAAGGTTCCTTGAATATTCCGTTAGATGAATTAAGGAACCGATTAGATAGTCTTCCAAAAGAACAAACGATATATGTCAGTTGTCAAGTTGGATTAAGGGGATATCTGGCAAGCAGGATATTAAAAAATAGTGGATATACTGTTAAAAATGTTGATGGAGGTTTTAAAACGTATTCCTCTGTATTTAAAAGCGTTATAAACAAAACGATTGAAACGAAAACAAATCAACTTGAGGAATCAGAAGATATTGATGAAATACCGGTGAATGCTGTTGTTGATGTTACTGGTTTATCTTGCCCAATGCCGATTGTAAAACTAAAAAAAGCGATTGAGCAGTTGGATAGCGGTCAAATATTAGAAATCCATGTGACAGATAAAGGTGCATTAAATGATCTGCCTGCATGGTCAAAAAATGCCGGACATATCCTTTTAAAAACAAAACAAGAGGAAAAAGTGATTAAATTTTGGATTGAAAAAAATGAAGAAAAATTAAAGGGAAGCATTTAACTTCTATTTAATCAAAAATACTTTTAAAAGCATGCCTCCTATTTTTGGAGTCATGCTTTTTATCTTTCGCAAAATCATCTGTCAAAGTTAACAGTAAGGTATTGGGGAATATAATTAATAGCTAATGTTTTTGTATACTCATTCTTTGTTGGAGGATATAGTCTTAGTTCCCATAAAATTTATGATTCCTGCCATTTTAATATTTTTTAAGAAACATGATTGCTTTCAACATACGTTTCAAGAGCTGGATGATATTCTTTTTGATAATGATTATCAGGACAAGACTTTTTTACTATTGAATTCATAAAAGCTGTTTTATCCGTTACTAAAGTTTTCTGACATTCAGGGCACTTTTCGCTAAATAAAGTTTTAAATAAACGCATAATGGCACCTCCACAATAACCTTAAAATCATATTGTAATACTTGGTATTATAAATGAGTAGTTAAAAAAACTCAATGGATTGAAATCCAAAAGTTAAAATAATAGGAGGTAGTAACAGCAATTATACTTATTTGATATTATCAAGGTTTGCAAATGCTTGTGCTCTTGAGTAAGAAGATGTCCGGTGATTGAGTAATAAAAAACAAAAAGGAGTGTTGACAAAATACCTATTGGGGTATAATATAGATTTTGTCAGTTATTCCTGCCTCTTTCATTTAGGAGGAAAGATTCATATGACTATTGTTATTTTAAGTTTTATCATTATTGGTTACTTTATCTTTAGAAGGAATATCCCAATAATTGGGGTTCCACAAATAAATAAAAAAGATATTGAATTAAGTATGTTGAATGTTGTAGATATAAGAGATTATAATGTTTCTTATAAAAGCCCTATACAAGGTGCGATTAACATTCCAGTTTCTTATATAAATAGGCATTACACAGATATATCAAAAAGCGATCTGATTGTAGTAGCTTCGAATCGCTTGGAAAAGAATGTAGGAGTTCGTTTATTACGCCAAAAAGGTTTCAAGATAGTCGGATACATCCTTTTCGATGAGTATGAAATGGGAGAACATAGGTAACTATAGGAGACAAGTTAAAAAGTAATTATTTGTTAAGGAGGGTAATCACATGGAGTACAATGAGCAAATGAAAAATAGAGTAAAACGTATAGAAGGCCAACTTAGAGGAATTTTAAGGATGATGGAAGAAAACAAAGACTGTAAGGATGTTATAACTCAGCTATCTGCAACACGTGCTGCTATTGATCGGACAATTGGTGTTGTGGTTAGTTCTAATTTAGTAGAGTGTGTGCGCAATGCAGAAGAAAATGGAGAAAAAAACACAGAAGATTTAGTAAAAGAAGCTGTAAATCTGCTTGTGAAAAGTAGATAAAAATAAAAGGGTTGACACCCACTTTTATTTTTATTACTATTATACCCATAGGGGTAAAGGTAAATGATGAAAGGAGAGTTAAAAGAATGAATATAGATAAATTGTTAGATGCAAAAGGATTGGCATGTCCAATGCCAATTGTAAAAACAAAGAAGGCAATAAATGAATTAACTGCTGGTCAAGTATTAGAAATCCATACTACTGATAAAGGTGCAAAGAACGATCTCACTGCTTGGGCAAAATCGGGTGGACATGAGCTACTAAAATATGAAGAAGCGAATGATGTATTAAAGTTTTGGATTAAAAAAGGTTAAATTTTTTTGTTTATAAATATACCCATACAGGTAAGGGTGACTGATACATGAGGAGGAACTACAATGACAGAAAAGAAAAAAACAACGATTGTATTATTTAGTGGCGATTATGATAAAGCGATGGCAGCTTATATCATTGCGAACGGGGCAGCAGCGTATGATCATGAAGTAACCATTTTTCACACGTTTTGGGGACTAAATGCCTTGCGAAAAGATGCAGATATTCAAGTGAAAAAAGGCTTCATGGAAAAAATGTTTGGCAGAATGATGCCAAAAGGTGCAGATAAAATGGGGCTGTCAAAAATGAACTTTGCTGGTTTTGGTCCTAAAATGATTAAAAATGTGATTAAAAAACACAATGCAATGCCACTTCCAGATTTAATCGAAATGGCAAGAGAACAAGATATAAAGCTTGTTGCCTGTACGATGACAATGGATTTATTAGGACTTCAAAAAGAAGAACTGTTGGATAATATTGAATATGCAGGTGTTGCTGCTTATTTGGGTGATGCAGAAGATGGAAATGTAAACCTATTTATCTAAATCAGTAGGGGATTCTTCCCTACATAAAAGGGAGAGATAATCTTGGAATATCTAAATTATATAATAATTGGGCTACTGTTAATTTTTATCATCAGACGATTCATTCCTACAAAAGGTGTAAGACAGATTACAGTATTAGAGCTACGGGATGAGTTAAAGGATAAAAATAAACAATTTATTGATGTCCGTACTCCTGGGGAATATAGAGTAAACAATATTAAAGGATTTAAAAATCTTCCACTTCAACAAATTATGCAAAAAGCGGAGAAAGAACTCTCAAAAGATAAAGAAGTAATTGTTATTTGCCAAAGTGGAATGAGAAGTCAAAACGCAATTAAAATGTTAAAAAAATTAGGATATACTAAAGTGACCAATGTAAAAGGCGGAATGAGCGCCTGGAGATCATAAGGAGGCAAAAGCATGAAACAATTAACTGCAAAAGAAGTAGAGAAACTTTTAAGAGAAGGTAAAGTGTTAAATATTATTGATGTTCGAGAAGTTGATGAAGTTGCAACTGGTAAGATCCCAGGAGCCATTCATATCCCACTAGGGTTAGTAGAATTCCGTATGCATGAATTAGATAAATCTAAAGAATATATCATGGTTTGCCGTTCTGGTGGAAGAAGTGGTCAAGCAAGTCAATTTCTCGAAGATCATGGATTTAAAGTAATAAATATGACTGGTGGAATGCTTGCATGGGAAGGCGAGACGAAGTAAATATTTTCGGTTAATCAAATACCCGATGGGGTAAAATGGGAGGCTTTAATAAGATGGAATCATTAAAAACAGATTTTTTATTAGATGCAAAAGGGTTAGCTTGCCCAATGCCAATCGTAAGAACAAAAAAAGCAATGAATGATTTACAAGCTGGTCAGGTCTTAGAAGTTCAAGCAACAGATAAGGGCTCAAAAGCTGATATTCAAGCATGGGCTAATAGTGCTGGTCATCATTATCTTGGCACAATTGAAGAAGACAATGTATTAAAACATTATTTAAGAAAATCATCTAATGATGCTTCAATTGAAAGAAAACATCCCAATGTAACTAGCAATGAAGCACTTGAAAAGAAGCTAGAAACGAATGAAAATATCGTGGTTCTTGATGTAAGGGAAGAAGCTGAATATGCATTTAATCATATACCTAATGCGGTTTCGATTCCGTTAGGAGAATTAGAATTGCGTTTAAACGAATTAAAAGCAGATGATGAAATCTATGTGGTATGTCGCACAGGTAACCGTAGTGATCTTGCTGCTCAAAAATTAGCTGAAAAGGGTTTTGATAATGTGATAAATGTGGTTCCAGGCATGAGTGCTTGGACAGGAAAATTGGATTCTTTAATCAAATAGAGAGATTAATATGGACGAAGTAACATTAGATACTACTTCACGTTGTCCATAGTGTGTTCTGCAGAAAAAACTTTTTGGCAGAACACACTGTTCCTTTCCTAGAGGTGAAAGTTGAAACAACAAACAGCAGCAACAATGAATACAAACAATTACCAATGCCTCAAGGCAAAGAACATTTCGCGCAAGGGTGGGTTTGCTAATGCAAATGTACCAGCTATTCCCCGAATTAGTTGCAATGCCCAAGAAATAGGTGTTAAATTCATTGGTTGCCAAATGACAATGAATGTTATGGGATCAGAAAAGGTGCTTTTGTTGATGGAACTGAAGTAGGAGGAGCAGTAACCTTTTTAGAATTTGATAAAGATGCAGACGCAACACTAACTTTTAAAAGGGTTTATTATTTTTTTAACCAAAAATATACCGTAGGGGGTAAATGATATGACTGTTAAAGTTATGCAGACAAAAGAAGTAACTAAAAAAGTATTTAATAAAGAAGAATTATTTATTCTAGATGTTCGTAACGAAAGTGATTTTAAGGATTGGAAAATTGAAGGGGAAAACTTTGATTATTTAAATATCCCGTATTTTGAATTACTTGATGGAGTGGAAGAAATTTTAGAAAAACTTCCTGCTACAAAAGAAATATTAGTTGTTTGTGCTAAAGAGGGTTCTTCTGTAATGGTGGCAGAGATGCTTTCAGAACAAGGTTTAACTGTTTCTTATTTGCAAGGTGGTATGAAGGCGTGGAGTGAACATTTAGAGCCTGTAAAGATTGGGAATTTAACGGAAGGTGGAGAATTACACCAATTTGTTCGCATCGGAAAAGGTTGTCTATCCTATATGGTGATTTCTAACGGAGAAGCTGCAATTATAGACGCCACTCGTATGACAGATATTTTTCTAAACTTTGCGAATGAAATGGGAGTAAAAATCACACATGTTTTTGATACTCATCTTCATGCAGATCATATTTCAGGAGGAAGAGTCATCGCTGAAAAAACAGGTGCAACATACTGGTTACCTCCAAAAGATGCGACTGAGGTAACTTTTGAATACAACGCTCTAGAAGGCGGCAAAGTAGTGACAATCGGAAAAACAGAAATTGATATTCATGCGCTGTACTCTCCAGGTCACACAATCGGTTCTACATCATTTGTTGTGGATGGGAAATTCCTTCTGTCAGGGGACATCTTATTTATTGATTCAATTGGAAGACCCGATTTAGCAGGAATGGCAGAAGACTGGGTAGCAGATTTACGTGAAAGCCTGTATTCTCGTTACAGAGAACTTTCAGAAGAACTAATTGTACTTCCAGCTCACTTTATGATTATTGATGAACTGAGTGAAGACGGTAGTGTATCAGAAAGATTAGGTACATTGTTTGAGAAAAATCATGGTTTAAATATGGAAGACGAAAATGAGTTTAGAAGACTTGTAACAGAGAATCTACCACCACAACCAAACGCTTATCAAGAAATTCGTGAAACAAATATGGGGAAAATTAGTCCAGACTTAGATAAACAACGTGAGATGGAAATAGGGCCAAACCGTTGTGCAGTCCGATAATTTATAAATAGGAGGAAAATATGATAATGAAATCAACTAAAGTATTAGATGCAAAAGGGTTAGCTTGCCCAATGCCGATTGTAAAGACAAAAAAAACAATGGGAGAGATGGAATCAGGTCAGGTATTAGAAGTTCATACAACTGATAAAGGGGCTAAAAATGATTTAACTGCTTGGGCTAAATCAGGAGGGCATGAATTATTACAACACGAAGATGAAAACGGAGTGTTGAAATTCTGGATTAAAAAAGGTTGAACTATAAGGGGACCCAATTAAGGTTCCTTTTTTTTTCTAAAGAGGGGGGATCTATATGGATATTAATTTCATCATCACTATTTTCACAATTGGCTTTATTGGTTCCTTTCTTTCTGGGATGTTAGGAATAGGAGGAGCCATTATTAATTATCCAATGTTATTATATATTCCAGTAATTTTAGGGGTGGGTCATTTTACATCACATGAAGTTTCAGTAATTACAGCCATCCAAGTGTTCTTTGCGACGCTTGGTGGTGTTTGGGCTTATCGTAGTGGCGGATATTTAAATAAAACATTAATTGTTAATATGGGAATTAGCGTTTTAATCGGGAGTTTTATTGGGGGCATCAGTTCCACTCACATGTCGGATAGTGGAATTAATACCGTATATGGCATTTTAGCTATTATTGCTGTTATTTTAATGTTTGTACCTAAAAAAGAGATCGATGCTAACCGTTTAGATCAAGTCAAGTTTAATAAATGGCTAGCTGCCTCATTTGCCTTTATCGTAGGTGTAGGGTCAGGTATTGTAGGTGCGGGAGGAGCATTCTTATTAGTTCCTATCATGCTTGTCCTATTAAAAATACCAACAAGAATGACCATTGCATCATCCTTAGCCATTACACTTATTTCATCAATAGGAACTGTCTCAGGAAAAATCTCAACAGGCCATGTACCGATATTGCCTTCTCTTATTTTGGTTGTTGCCAGTCTGATTGCTTCACCTATAGGAGCTAACGTTGGAAAAAAGGTGAATACAAGGGTCTTACAAGGAATAATGGGAATTTTAATTTTAGCAACAGCAGTGAAGACTTGGATGGAAATATTATAAGTATTTATTGATTAGCTAAAAGAAGTAGTTGACTAAACTATTATTGTTCTAATATCGTCAACATTAAGTTGAACAAATGGAAAAAAGTGGTGTTATCAAAGTGTTATGTTTATATAAAATTCCAATGAGGTAATAAAAGTGATTTTAACTGAAAATAGTTTTTGATTTAATCAATAGAGGCTAGATAGGTACCTATTTCTATCTACCTTGTCCATACATAAGTTTTAAATAATGTGGGTATTCTAAAAGGGAATCTTTAGTAAAATGAGGATAGATTTATAAAAGTACAGCAATCCTATATCGATATAATATGGCATAATTATGCTCAATAATTCACTAATTTAAAATGAATAGGAGAGAAAATATGGATTTTGATACGGTCACGATTAGTAGATTGATTACAGCAATGACCCTGCTTTTTCATATAATCTTTGCGACACTTGGGGTAGGAGTACCATTGTTTATTTCAATAGCTGAATTAGTCGGTATTAGAAAACAAGACAAGCATTATGAATTGCTAGCGAAAAGATGGTCAAGAGGCTTTGTAATAACTGTTGCAATTGGAGTAGTGACTGGAACAGCCATTGCTCTACAGTTATCTTTAGTCTGGCCAAACTTTATGCAGCTTGCAGGGAATGTAATTGCATTGCCGTTATTTATGGAAGTTTTTGCGTTTTTCTTTGAAGCTATTTTCTTGGGGATTTATTTATATACTTGGGATCGGTTTAAAGGGAAGTATACACATTGGCTATTAACGCTACCGGTCGTTATCGGTGCGGGAATGTCTGCTGTTTTTATAACGACGGTAAATTCATTCATGAACTCGCCTAATGGATTTACGATGGTGGATGGGGAATTTGTTGCTGTTAATCCATTAAAAGCAATGTTAAATCCATCATCTCCAACTAGAATTTTTCACGTATTGGGAGGTTCGTATTTAACTGTAGCCGCTATTTTAGCAACTATTGCCGCAATTGCGTTAATAAGGAACAAAGGTGCTCGTGAATATCATAAAAAAGCATTAAAAATGACGGTTATTGCTATGTTTATATTTTCGGTAATTACTGCATTAGCCGGTGATGTGTCAGCAAAATATTTAGCAAAACATCAGACTGAGAAACTAGCTGCCGCAGAATGGCTTTTTGAGTCAGAGGAGAATGCTGATCTTCTCCTTTTTGGATGGTTGAATAAGGATAATGAAATCGTTGGAGCGATTCGCGTACCAGGATTTCTAAGCTTTTTAGCACATGGTGACTTTATGAGCGAGGTAACTGGATTGGAAGAAACACCAGAACAGGAAAGACCCCCATTAATCATACACTATCTATTTGATTCAATGGTATCTATTGGTTTCTTCTTATTAGGAATTTCCTTTTTATATATTGTTTTAAGGAGGCTTAAGCGCTGGAATGTGCACAGTAAATTAATGCTTTGGCTACTTGCGATAAGTGGACCACTTGCAATGTTAGCTGTAGAACTTGGATGGCTTTTTGCAGAGCTAGGAAGACAGCCTTGGATAGTAAGAGGATATATGACGGTTGATGAGGCAGCAACTTCTTCTCCTTATATCCTGCATATGTTTTTTCTATTTCTAGCATTGTATATAGTGCTCGGTACATTATTTACGATAACCTTGCGAAAATTATTTAAAGACAATCCAGCTGAAGTGGAGTTAGAGAAGCATTACCCTGAATGGAAAGAGGGAATTGAAAAATGAGCTATGAAGTAATTGGGATTACGGTTTTGTGGCTGTTTTTATACGGTTATCTCATTGTAGCATCGATTGATTTTGGAGCAGGTTTTTTTGCATATTATGCAAAGATTACGAAGCAAGATCATATCATTAATCAAATAATTTCGCGCTATTTATCGCCTGTTTGGGAAGTTACGAATGTGTTTTTAGTTTTCTTTTTTGTAGGAATCGTCGGTTTTTTCCCATCTACGGCATATTATTATGGATCCGCTTTACTTGTGCCTGCAAGTTTTGGGATTATTTTGCTAGCAATTCGAGGTTCCTTTTATGCTTTTGAAAATTATGGTTCAAAACAAAGTAATGTTTATATGTTTCTATATGGAGCTACAGGGCTATTCATCCCGGCATCGTTATCGGTCGCCTTAACGATTTCAGAAGGAGGATATATTTCTGAACAAAACGGTCAAGTTTCGTTAAAGTATTTAGAATTATTTACCAGTCCATTAGCATGGAGTATTGTTGCGTTAGCTATTGTTTCTGTTTTATTTATTAGTGCAAGCTTTATCACCTATTATGCATCAAGAGCAAAAGATATAGCAGCACTACTGTTAGTACGTAAATGGGCATTATTTTGGGCAACACCAACCATTATTATGGCGTTGACAACGATGATTGCTTTAAGTCAGAGAAACCAGGTCAACTATGAAAATATGTTGGATTTATGGTGGATATTTGGCTTATCGATGGGCTTTTTCATCATTGGGATTAGCCTATTATATATTGGCAGAAATTATGGCATTGCATTTATTGCTATTATGCTGCAGTTTCTCTTTGCCTTTTTCGGATACGGAATGGCTAAGTATCCCTATTTACTCTATCCATACATCAATATTAAAGATAGTGTTACAAATTCATCTATGGCAATGGCGCTTATAATTGCCTTTATTGGGGGACTTTTATTATTAATTCCTTCTCTAATCTTATTGATGCGCCTCTTTTTATTTGATGCAGATTATGCCAAAGGAAAAAAATGAAGAATACGCTAAATTATAGATTAGAGGGCTGAATTGTTCATGGGAAATTTAAAGAAAACGGTTTGGATTCATAAGAAGAAGGTTTATTTTTTAATGGGTCTCACATTGATCCTTGGACTCGCAATAGTTGCACAGGCTTACGTGATGACAAGTATTGTCGATGGTGTTTTTCTAAAAAAACAAACATTTTCAGCAGTTATACCGTGGTTGATAGCGTTACTCCTCATTCTATTTGTAAGGTCTAGTATGGATTATATAAGTAAACGGATTGGTGTTTTGATTGCAAGCGATGTCAAGGGAGATACGCGTAAGAAGTTATTAAAGAAGTATGTTTCTAATTCTGTCCAACTAGCTGAAAAAGGTCAGACTGGGGAAAAAGTAAGTATGCTACTTGATGGTGTGGATGAGATGGATAGTTTTTATAGTCAGTTTATCCCTCAGGTTATGCAAAGTATATTTGTGCCGATTCTAATGCTTATTGTTATTTCCACACTGCATATGAATTCAGGCATTATTTTAATGGTCTGTGCCCCATTTATTCCTATTTATATGATAGTAATTGGTATCAAAACACAAAAAAAAGCAGAAGAGAAGTTGGAGAAATTAGCTTCTTTTTCTGCTAAATTTTTAGAAACTTTACAAGGGTTAGTAACTATAAAGCTATTTGCACAAACAATTCGACAAAAAGAAGAATTAGAAAAAAGTAGTGTAAGCTTTCGCGATACTACACTAGAAATATTGAAGATTGCATTTACACAATCTTTTGCCATTGAACTTATATCGATGTTGAGTATTGGGATAGTAGCACTAGAACTTGCTATTCAAATAATTATATATGAAAGTCTCTCCTTTTTTACTGCATTTTTGATTTTAATATTGGTTCCGGAATTTTATAGTTCATTAAAAGAACTTGGAGTAACGTTTCATAACGGTAGAAGCAGCATGGGAGCAGCTAAAAAAGTATTAGAAGTATTTGACGAAGAAGATGAACCTACTATATGGGGGGTACAAATTTTTCCAGAGTGGGAAGTGCCACCAACCATTCAACTCAATCAAGTGAATTTCACTTACGCAAATACTAACTTTCAATTAGAATCTGTGACAGCTTCTTTTTTTCCTAAGCAAAAAATTGCCATTGTTGGCGCTAGTGGAGCAGGAAAGACAACCTTACTTCATTTAATAGCAGGTATGATTACTCCTGAGAAGGGAGCGATTTACATTAATCAAGAAGAGCTCACAAAGTATACAGAATTCTCTTGGTTAAAGAAAATTTCTTATATATCGCAAAACCCTTATATTTTTTCAGGAACGATAGCTGAAAATATTGCGATGGGAACTACAGACGAAGTTGGCATGGAAGCAATTAAAGCGGCAGCACAATTAGCAGGAATCGCTTCATTGATTGAACCATTAGAAAATGGGTTTGAAACTAGAATTGGTGAAGCTGGAAGAGGGCTTTCTAGCGGTGAAAAGCAAAGAGTATCCATTGCACGTGCTTTTCTAAAAAAACCTCATATTGTATTGTTGGATGAACCAACACGTGGGCTGGATTTAGCTACTGAAAAAATCTTACAACAATCAATCCAAAAATTAAATGAGACAGCAACGGTTATTACTGTTGCGCATCGTTTACATACGATAAAAAATGCTGACCAAATTCTTTTTTTAGAAAATGGAAAGCTACTAGCTGTTGGTACACACGAATCATTATTAAAAATTTCACCCGCATATAAGGAGTTAGTAATGATCCAAAAAAGGAGGAGTCAAAAGTGAGTGCACTGCAGAAAATAATTAAATTGATGTTAATGGAGAAAAAAGATATTAGCATTGCTGTCATTTGTGGATTTATTGCTGGAACTAGCAGTGTAGGTTTGTTTGCTGCAAGCGGTTATCTAATATCTAAGTCTGCATTAATTCCTCCTTTTTATACATTGATAATATTGACTTCAACAGTAAAGTTACTCGGTCTTGTTAAGGCAGGAGCAAAATATGGGGAGCGACTTTATTCACATCGAGCAACATTTACGATTCTAGGTAATTTACGAGTAGCTTTCTTTGAAAAACTAACGCCACTTATTCCACAAATTTTTCACAAATACAGAAGCGGGGATTTACTTGCGCGTGTTGTCGGAGATGTAGAAAGCCTTCAAAATTTCTTTTTAAGGGTGTTTTATCCACCGCTAGTGCTCTTACTTGTTTTTGTTAGTACTATCTTATTTACTAGTTTTTATTCCATCGCCATTGCTTTGATTCTATTACTTGGATTTTTCCTAACGACGATTATCATTCCAGCACTATTTTCCTTAAAGCAAGTCAAAATTAAAGGGAAAGTTAGGCAGGATCGTGGTGATCTATCAACTTACATTACAGAGGTAATGTATGGATTTCGTGAATTAAAGCTGTTTCATCAATTACCAAGTAAACAACAACAGCTTTTGAGTCACTCTGAATTGTATATTAATCAACAAAAAGTAGAAAATTTAAATAAAGTGTCTAGTCAATCGTTTAATGGTTTTATAACGTTTGTTACAAGTTGGTTTGTCATAGGAGCTGGAGCATATTTTGTTACTAATGGGATGCTTGAAGGGATATTTTTGGCAATGCTTGTCATGATTTCTCTAACTGTCTTTGAGCCTGCTGCACCGATGGCGGTTTTTCCTATTTATATGCAAGAAAGTAGAGATGCATCTACACGTTTATATGAAGTAGTAGAAGATCTGAGTTTCATAGAAGATAAAAGGGAGTCTACTATTAATGAATTACCTAGCCTCGCACCATCATTAGCGTTTATAGACATTCAATTCACTTACACGGGAAATTGGCGTAGAACGATTCCAAACTTATCATTTATGATGCCAGCCGGGTCAAAGACGGCGATTGTTGGTGCGAGTGGCTCTGGAAAATCCACCTTGCTTCAGCTTATCTTAAAGCTACAACATGTAGATGCTGGAAAAATTTATTGGGGAGATTTTGACACATCGACAGTATCCAGCGAGGCAATTTGGGAACAAACTAGAGTTGTCTTACAGGAAAATTATTATTTTTATGGAACTATTCGTGATAATCTTCAATTAGCTGGATCACAGCTTAGTGACGAACAAATGGAAGCGGCATTAAAAAAGGCAAGGTTAGAACATTTTTCGCTAGAGCATCGCGTGTTAGAAAAAGGAGAAAATCTTTCAGGGGGAGAAAAACAACGTTTGGCTATTGCTAGAGCATTTTTGAAAAAAGGGCATTTATGGTTACTAGATGAGCCAACGTCATCACTTGATGCACAGACAGAACAAAATATTTATCAGGAAATTTTTGAGTGTGCTGAACAGGATACATTCATTTTAGTTAGCCATCGTTTACAGGAATTAGATCATATGGATCAAATTATTGTAATGGATCAAGGGGGAATTGTCGAGTGCGGTTCTTATAGGGAGTTAATGAATAAACAAGAATATTTTTATAAAATGAAGGTAGTAGAAGAAAGTTTGCTTTAAGAACGAAGCGGATTTAAGTCTTCCTTAGTTGTTATATATTTCAGGTTAATTCTAACTTGAGATATTAACAATTAGTATTAAAAAGGGATAAAATACAAGATATATAAGTAAAATCAATGCAGCAAAGAATTGCTGCATTGATTTTAAGTTATATTCATTAATTATTACAAATCATTAGTACATTTCCATCTAAGTCTTTAAAGTTAAAATAAGCAAAATCGCCAATTCGCTCTATTTCTTTAACAATGATAATTCCTTTGCTTTTTACAAATTCATATGCTTCATCAATATCCCGAACGAAAAAATTAAATAAAACATGTTCCGAGGGCTGGAGCTTAAAGTCTGGATCGAAAGTGTGATCATCCAATGTCAGTCCTGTTTCGGAAGGAAGAGGAATATTATATACTGGTGATTTCACATTGCTCTTATGAAATGGAAGCCCAAGTAAGTCGCTATACCATTTTGCTGATTCTTCGAGGTTGCTAACATGTATAAACACATTATTTATTTTACATATGATAGGAGAAATAATTGAATGCATAAACATTCCACCTTTATTTTGGATTATAAAATTACTTCGATAAAAAAGAAGAAATTCCTTTAAAATGAGGAATGTTTATGTGGAAAAATACAATAACTAAATGAAAATATTAGGCTTCTTCTGCCTGCTTATTCGCAGCTTTTCGAACTAAAACGATTACAAAACGCACAAATAAAAAGGTTCCTGCAATGGAAAGAAAACTATAAGTGGAATTCCAATTTTTTTTATATCGAATTAAGTTAGTCTTTCTTTCTATCCAATATTCAGCAAGTGCAGAAGGAAGGCTAAAGAATAAGCACTTTATCAATATGCCGATGATACTTGAATTTTTCGTTACTTGATTGAAATAGATACATGTTACTGGAAAAAGAAGATAGCTGAATAATACGCTCACATCAAAGGTTTTGATTAATTTTATTGGATAGACGAGATACCCTTTTTTTACCAAAAGATTATCTAAAATGGAAGCTATATAACTTTTCACCAAGAAAATAATGAGCCAATCCTTTAATGGAGGCTTTCGAAGTAGGTTAAAAAAAGCACCTATTCCTATGATACATAAAATTCTTAATATGTTTTCATCACGCTTGCGTTTCCTCATACTTTTGTCTCCTTTGATTTTATATTAGTTTAACCAAAGGAGGCAGAGTTAATGTTGAATTTTACATGGAAAAGGAGGGCTGATTCTTTGTATGAATATCTATTTAGTATGCTTTAAAGAAGGAAAATCTCCTTTAAGGATAGAGTACATGTATAAATCATCAAATTTCCCGCAAGTATATTCATAATGTCTTAATAATCCTTCTCTTAGAAAGCCATGTTTTTCGACTAATCTTTGCGAAGAGGTATTTAATGGTTCGATTAATGCTTCGATTCTTTCTAAGTTCAAATGCTTGAAGCCATAGGCAAGCACAGCTTCTAAAGCCTCGCTAGCAATGCCTTGCCCCCAATAATTTCTGCTTAGTTCATATCCTATTTCTGCTTTATAATGTTTCTGCTGCATATTCAAAAATCCACAGCTGCCAATCACGGTATCTTCGTCTTTTAATGTAATGCACCATCTGATTCCAGTGCCGTTTTCCCAGATTGATTTATACCAATTAATTTCTTCCATCACTTCTTCAGAAGACTTATATGGTTCTAGCCCCATATGTTGAACAACATCTTGATCAGATAGGTAGGTAAACATATCCTTAGCATCATTAGCGCTTACGTTTCGTAAAGCTAAACGCTCTGTTTCAATAAGTGGAAATACGCGCTCCATTGACAATTCTCCTTCTTTGTAAATAAAATAGCTTTAGTACATATTCAATATACAAATAGATAATTCCTGCTAAATCTAATCTATGGCTTATATGGTAGAAGAAAGATATAAAGGGAACGAATAATTAGAAGATACTATATCATTAGGAGGAAGGGAACCAATGGAGTTTGAAACAGTGATGCAAGAGTTAGAAGCACTTGGGAAGGAAAGGACGAAGAAGCTTTATATGGGCAATGGTGCAAACGAGCCAGTATTTGGCGTAGCTACTGGTGCGATGAAGCCAATTGCTCGGAAAATTAAGAAGAATCAACCGTTAGCAGAAGAGCTATACGCAACGGGCAACTATGATGCGATGTATTTTGCTGGTGTCATTTGTGATCCAGATATCATGACAGAGGAAGATTTTGAACGCTGGATAGATGCGGCCTATTTCTTTATGCTGTCAGATTATGTGGTGGCCGTGTCTTTAGCAGAAACGGATTTTGCGCAAGCGGTTGCCGATAAATGGATTCAAAGCGGAGAAGAACTGCGAATGTCTGCAGGCTGGAGCTGTTATTGCTGGCTGTTAGGAAATAGACAGGACTTTGAATTTAGTGAAAGCAAGCTTGCAAGTATGCTTGATCAAGTGAAAAATACGATTCATCAATCTCCAGATACGGTGAAATCAGCTATGAATAACTTTATCTACACCGTTGCCATATCCTATGTGCCCCTTCATGAAAAAGCAGTAGAAACGGCTAAAGAGGTTGGTCTAGTTGAAATCAAGAAAGGCAAGAAAAAAAGCACGATGTCAAATGTGTCAGAAAGAATTCAAAAGGATTTAGATAGAGGCATACTTGGCTTTAAGCGTAAATATGTGAGATGTTGAATGTTTGTTTTATTAGCATAATTTTTAAAGCCAAAATCCTTTAGTGGACTTTGGCTTTTTTAGTCAGACGATTCACTTAAACCTTTCCTAAACCAGAAAGCAAATGTTTTTACAAGGTATAATATACATAGGTCGATCGTGACAGCAAACCACCAATGCCAGTTTATATCATGAACAAGCTCAGTATGTCTCTCCACTAAAAACATATAAAGATGCATACCGTTGCAAAAAATTAGATAATGAATCCATTTTCTCATCCAATTCTGCTTTTCTGGATAAAAAAGCATGAAAAAAACAGCGAAAGTTGGCAAAACCACATAATAGAGGGAAAAACTCATTTTGGTTGCCTGTTCAAATTCTCGATAAGGAAAACTTACTAACCCTATATTTACTTGGATATATTGAAATATCCAGGCTGTTGCATGAGCAAACAAAAAAATAATTTGGAAATACCTTTTTTTCTCTTTCGGAATAAATTTAATGAGCAAAAATAAACAAGTAATCCATGAGAAAATTAAAATAACTAGTTCTTTATTCATTTGTCTCTGTTCCTTTTACCCCTTTTTTAAACCAATGATAATAAGTATGATTAAGAAATAAGGTAACCATAACTGTTATTAGCGTATAAGATCCATGCCAGCTTATATAGTTCACGAGCTCGGTATGTCGCTCAATGATGACTTCCAGGCAGGTGAAAAAGCCAGCAAAGAGAAAATAATAAAAAAAGGTCCCTGTTTTTTTTATTTTTTTCGGGTAATATAAATTAAACATAATTGCTGTTACGGGAAAAAGGAAAAATTCAAAGGTGAAGCTTGATCGATTAAATTCGTTTGCGAAGGAGAAAAGCTGAATAGGATAATCAATCATGTTCCATTCCACTGCAAGTAATCCAGCTGGCCAAGTGATGATCTGCAGAGATAAAAATATCATCCAAGCTTCTCTAGCTTTATTTTTGGGAACAAGAAAGAAAAGGGCAAGGATGCTTATTGCAATGATTCCTATTAAAATCCACCTTTCCATATTCATCCAATCTTCACCTGCTCCATTAGATAATTATTAATCATAGTATTACCTAAAGGAAAAAAATATATGTAAAGCAGCTAACGATAATTTAACCAATGTTTAACGTTATACCGAACTTTCTATTTTCTGTATATAACGATAATACTTAATGACGATTACTAGTAAAACTGGATTAAGTAAAGCCGAGTACCACCATTTCCACCAGCCATAATGGAAGTAGCCCCAAGGCTCTGGAGATAGAGTAAGGAATTCATAGAGTAGGAATGCAATATTCCATAGTAGGATTGCGGTTATTTTATGTAAAATAGATTTTTTGAATGGAAAATAATTGAGAAAAATTATATTGACAGGAGGTACTAGAAAGATAGCATATAATAAAACATGCCATTCTATTTCTATCGTAAAATACCAATATGCATGCAGCTTAAAATCGATAATTATATCAAATAATAATTGAAATGCGATAGAAAAAATATAAATATGTAGTATCTGATTCTTGTTTAAATGCTTATTCAACCGAAAGGCAAAGAAGTTAAAAAGAAGTACGGAAATTAATAATCCAATCACATTGATCATTTCTCCTAACATTGTATAATTTTTCCTTCATTTTACCAGTAAACACCCATAATATAAATAGTAATTATTTACATTTTATTTTTGTTTTATAAATACAGAAAATGATTCTAAAAAAATGTTTTAGAACTGTGTTTATGTATGTAATGATTTTGCTTAGGAAGAACATTTTTTGAAAATATCACTATCCCATAATAGATGGCGATATTAAATTATATTCCTCCTATTCATTAGATTTTGTATTTCTCACTTGGAAAAATCATCAAGATTATCTGCGAAATAAACTCCAAAAAGATGGGAAACATCAGAGTAACTCCTTTCTGGTAATATAATTACTTTGCAGAAAAAGTTTTAAAGAAAAATTTAATTTGGTTCCTTGTATATTATGTATATTCAAAGGGAATTAGGAATAAAAAATGTATTTTCCTATATCCAAAATTACACATAGTGCATAAGATAAAGAGGATGGACAACCAATATTTTTGCCAGCTAGGAACACACAAAAGCTCTACTCATTTCATCCAGAGTAGGGCGATTTTTATATGCTAAAGGCAATAGACGTAGATAATCAATTTGTTGCATGCATTTTTTTTAAAATCAAAGTAGAAAAAGGCAAGTATAAAGGAAGAGGCACCATGCTTCTCCCTTTTGTTGGATAGAATTAATTATTTAAATCAGCAAGTCCAGATGCATGTTCATTCGGCATATCTGGTAACTCTGGAACGGGATGTCCTTGTGGTGGTGGGACAACATTTAAGTCGCCATTATTTCTGCTCGGCGTTGTTCCTTGGAAGATTTCACCCATTCTTGTATTATCAAGGCGGAAATTGAATTGCGCATTATGGAAGCCCATTTCCACGTATTTTCGACATTCTGGATATTTGTTTATATCATAGTTTGGAACAGGGAGGATATTACCCCAATCTACTCCTAAAGTCTCTAGTGCTTTAGCAAAGGCATTTTGATGGGCATTATCTCGGACGATTAAAAAAGCAATTGTTTCTCTTAGTGTTTTATTGCTGCTCATTTCATAGATTCTTGATTTTTGCAGAACGCCAGTTGATTCCAAAACAAGATTATTCAACAGATTTGCAACGAGATTCCCGTGATCATATACCCAAGAGCCATTCCATGGATTGCCGCCTGCATCAACAGGAAGAGATGCTTTAGCACCGATTATATAGTGATGAGGATTTGCGCCGGCTTTTATTACATCATCTAAAGGAGCTCCGTCACTTGCTAGATTACCTGGCATGCTTTCGCCTGAGTCGTTTAGCAGCTGATTGATGGTGGTTTGAACGAGCTCAATATGGCTAAGCTCTTCCAAAAACACACCGCGAATTAAGTCACGATATTCTTTGCCTTTCCACGGAAGTTTGCACTTTGAAAAGAGAACTGCATCATTGTTCTCATTTCTCCAAATTGCCCACCTAATGCTTCTTGTAAAACTTTTGCTGCATTCGGATCTGGCTTATCAGGGACGATCATATTGATTAAATCTTCTCGATAAAAATACATGAATCATAGAACTCCTTTATTTATAATCACATATCCTTTTTATCCTTCCAAAAGAGGAGAGGAATATACCTGAAACAATTTTTTGATGGGAAAAGATAGTTGGTTTTTGTAAAATGAAGGTATTAACTAATTTATGGAGGGGAAAAGGATGAGCAGATTAGTCATCATGACAGTTGGCATGACACATAGCGGGAAAACGACATTTGCAAAAGCGCTGGAAAACAGGCTTGAAAACGCAGTTGTTGTCGACCAAGATAACCATAGTGAATTTTTACAGACCCACTATGAAAAACTGGTGCCAGAAGGTGGAACCAATCATATAAAGCATGCTTTGACAAAATTGATTGTTGATTATGCCGTTCATCACTCGGATTGTCATCTTATTTTGAGCAATGCCAATCGTAATCAGGCAAGTCGCAAGGAATTGCTTTCCTATTATAAAAAACATGATTTTACTTCTGTTCTTGTTCATTTTAATCTTCCGTTAACCCTATTAAAAGAGCGAATTGCCAAAACCAACCGTGATACACTTCGTTTAAGAACTGCCTGCTCTTATGATGAGGTGCTTGCTCGTCAAAACAAGGAAACAGGTATGGAGGCATTTACTCCAATAGCAGGAGAAGCTGATTATTTATTCACAGTAAAGAAAGAAGAGGATGTGTCAGCTATTATGGAAGCAATTAGTAAGCTCACATAACTTTTTTAGCAATCGTAAACAATAGAAGATTTATATGCTGTACATATATGGAATATCGTAGTAGAGGATGGATAACGAACAAAATAGTTTGTATTCCGATTCTTTTTTCACGAAATAATTAAAGTGTATGGATAAGGGATAAAAGCAATGTTTCCTACTTGTAGGAGGACATTGCTTTTTTATGGTGAGGGAGATTCATTTGTAGCTTTTCAAAGATTCTTGCTAATTAACCAGCATTTTCCTTAAACAAATAGTAGCATAATAGCTTTTCCGTATTTGCTTTTAATACTGCATTAGTATAACGACGGACTTCATGATAGTTGGCCACATAATAATGATATTCGGTAAAGCTTTTATCTGTATTTCCCTTTACCAGTTTCATGTTATTTTTATACAATTTCTCCTTGAATCCTTTTAAATCGGCTTGGACTTTTAACATTGTATTTTCTATAAGGTTTATATAGACTTGGTTTAACTTAAAGGGAGTTGTTTTTGCTTGCTGGTAATCTCTTTCTAAAACAGCTAGTAAGAGAGGTAAATAAATGAGATGCTCCAGTATTTTTATTTCTTCCTTTGATAGTCTATTCATGATGTCTTCCTCTAAATTATCGACGTTCCACATCGATTAGCATATGAAACGGAATGTAGTGAATGGTATTGTTTTCATCCTCGATTCGAAGCTCTTTTTTTATGTAGTCAATAAAAACTGTTCTTCCAATCAGTATTTCGATAAAACCCTGTTTGAATAAGGAGAATTTTAGGGATAAATGGTACTCCATTCCTTCGTGAATCAGTAAATCGATGTCATTTAGCTTTTCTTGATCTAATTCTGGTTTTTTCACCTTTTTCTCATTTAATAGTTCTTCTTTCACAGCAGCAACATGTTCTGGCAGCATCATCGCCACCCATTTTTTTGTTCCACGGTCTTTAATCATGAAAAACACACTCCTTCTATACTCCATATAATAACAGAACGTTTGTTCTTTTTAAAGGTTTTTCAGAACATTTGTTCGTTTATAATATATGCCAAATAAATAAATTTATGTAAGAAAAAAGCATGAAACCAATAAGAAGTATATTTCGTGTAAGGAGACGGAAAAAAGGGAGGGCAGCTTCATAGTATCCTAACGCCGCCTTTTGGAAATGGTGGGATGGCTTTAACGATGGAATTAATTTTTGAAAAAGAACAAAAAGAAGGGGAGAGCTTACTCTCACCCTTGGATTGAAGTAGAAGATAGAGAGCTCTTATTTAAGCGGTCTTTCTAGTGTTAATAGCTCGTCTTCAAGAGCGCTAGTTCTTTCTTCGACTATTTTTCTTGCGTCTTTAACCCCAGCATTATAAAAATGGGGAGCAAGGGATTCCTTCACGAAGTCTAACACTCTTTCAGCAGCGAATTCGGAGATGTCTTCCTCTCTTTCTTCAGAAAAGAAGAATTGAATATCGGCAATCATATCATCTTGTTGTTTTTTTGTCAGTTTATAAAACAATCGTATCCCATCCTTTTTTGTTATGTCTAATAGTATTGGAGCATCTAATCTAAGACTTTTGCAAAGCATATAGCTTCTGGTATATGCTCATATTTCCCATAATTTTCTATTTTGCTATATTCATTTTTCTGATAGAATGCAACAGCATTTCTGTTTTTTACTCTTGTTTCCAACCAGATTTTTTTGTAGCCGGATTTTTTGGCTAATGCTTCTAAATGCAGAAGGATCGTTTTTCCAATTTGTTGACCAGGATATTTCGCATACATCCTTTTTATTTCGGCAATGTCAGGAGTGAGTGGGCGAAAGGAACCGCAACCAACAGGCATTCCTTTTTCATACGCAACAACGAATTTCGCGTTTGGTTTCGTCAAATCAACTAATTGAATTGAATTTTGCCCACTGCTTCCTGTTAGAAATTCAAGGGTTGAGGATAATTCCTCCATGAGCATTTTTGCATCCTCTGAAAAGGGGCTGACTTCCATGATTTTCATTTTATCCCTCCAAGCAAATCAGCTATGATTTCTTGCCCATTCTTCGCGTAACAGCCCATAGATAACATGGTCTACATAATGATCATAAAGCCATTCGGCTTGTCTAATCGTACCTTCTTCTGTGAATTTTAGTCTTTCTGGCAGGGCTCTGCTTTTCTTGTTCCCGGTTGCTGCGGCAATTTCGATGCGATTAAGATCTAATTCTGTAAAGCCATATGTAATGAATGCTTCGCATGCTTTTGTCATAATTCCCTTTCCTTGATATTCTTCTCCTAACCAATAGCCGATTTTCCCAATTCTGCTTGTACGGTTAATCTCATTGTAGCCAATCGTTCCAGCAATTTTTCCCTTATAAGAAATAACTACTGATTTTGGATAGCCACCTGTTTCCACCATTCCTTGCAATCTTCCACGAATATTTTCTTTCGTATCTTCTACTGTGTTCGTATAATCGAGCCAGCCAAGCCACTCTTTTAAATAGGCTTTATTTTTAATCGTTAATTGAAAAAATTCTTCCGCATCGTCTAAGCGAAACACTCTTAATGCTAAATCTTTATCGATTGTATGCTGAAACATCGTATCCCTCCAGTTAAATGATGTATGTTTCCCTTATTGTAAGGGAAAGGAGCAGGAAGTTCATTACTTTTTTATCAGTAGCACACAATAGTTGTAATTCGAGACATCTCCTGTTTTAATTAGAGAAGTAGTACCTAGTTTGATTTTTTGCTTTTGATTAAGGGGGATATACAATAGTGGAGATAGGAATAAGTACATTTGTGGAAACGACACCAGACCCTCATTCAGGGAAGGTCGTTAGTCATGCAGAACGAATTCGTCAAGTAGTAGAGGAAATAATTTTAGCAGATAAAGTGGGATTAGATGTCTTTGGAGTAGGGGAGCATCATCGAAAGGATTACGCGGCATCAGCACCTGCGCTGATTTTAGCAGCGGCAGCTACACAAACAAGCCGGATCCGCTTAACAAGTGCAGTTAGCGTTCTTTCCTCTGATGATCCAGTTCGAGTATTTCAAGATTTTGCAACATTGGACGGACTCTCAAATGGACGTGCCGAAATTATGGCAGGTCGCGGCTCCTTTATCGAATCATTTCCGCTCTTTGGCTATGATTTAAATGATTATACCTGAAATATTCATAGCTCATAAAATCAGCTAAATTCAAGGATAAAAAACTAAATTTTTATGAAACTTTTTATAAAAATGAACTGTTCAAAACTAATACTTGAATTTACTTTCTCAATGGGTCAATTTTGGGCAGACTTCACCCTTGACCGAAAAAAAACGATTTTTTCAGTTAGACCAACCTTAATGTTTGAGCTTACTCCATTTGAAGTTTTTGTATTTGACCCAATACGTTC
>NZ_CATNHG010000085.1:0-48835 GCF_950097965.1 Bacillus sp. T2.9-1 | reverse complement strand
TCGGTGACTTGATTTATTTTCTGATTTTGTTTAAAATCCATTTTGGAGTCCTCCTTGGTTAACTAAGTTAGGGGTCATTTCGGTCCACGATTTGACACCCCGTATCATACCAAGAGGGCTCTTTTTTGTTCAAGTCCCCGAAAATCCTTCTAACAGGAATGCTCTTTTCGAATTATTTTATACTATATATATAGCTACTAAATTTCTTTCTATATACTTTCCTCTATCTTTTTCGTATACCGTGAAATTTTTACATCAATTCCTTTTAGGGATTCCTCCATTAACGATATCTCAGCGACTACATCTTGTTTGTGATTTTCCATCATTGCAAGTCGTAGCTGAATGGTGCTGTCTCCTTCTATAATCCAATCAATATACTGTTTAATCTTTTTTATAGGCATATGCGTATTCTTTAAACAGATAACTGTTCCGAGGAGTTCCATTTGATTTTCGGAAAATAACCGCCTTCCAGCTTCATCACGTTCTATTAATGGAAGCAGTCCTTGCTTTTCATAATATCTTATCGTTGATTCAGGAATATTAAATTTAGCTGATGCATCACTGATATGACAATATTTCATTCGGAGACCTCCATTCATTGTCGACAGAATTAGTATACGACTTAAACTACGGTTTAAGTCAAGTAGTCAAATGAGGGGGCTCGTAAAATCAATAAAAAAAGAGCAAATTATTGCCCTTTCTCTTTTTCCTTCATTAATTAAATATTTGTTTCTGATTTTCTTCCTAATCATGCTAAGAAATGCACATAGGAATGTGGTCTGTGCATAAGTTGTTCGAAAGAGCCGAATTCTACTATATTCCCGTCTATCAAAACAATAATTTCGTCATAAACAGATAAGTTTTCTTTTTCCAAATGATGAGAAACAGATACAACCGTTAATTCTTTATCATATAAGATTATTTGTTCAATTTCTTTTGCTGTTTCCCTATCTAAAGAGGATGTCGCTTCATCCATAAGGAGGATTTCACGATTTCTTAAAAAGGCTCGAGCTATTTCGATACGCTGTCTCTGTCCACCAGATAAATTCTTTCCATCTTCTCCAACATTATAATCTAACCCTTTATCAAAAATTACTTCAGATAGTCCAGCCCGATAACAAGCATTCATAATATCTGCTTCACTGTAATTCTCTCCAAGTAGTATATTATTTCGAAACGTATCATCAAATAAGAACGGCTTTTGATTAATCATGGATACTGTCTTATAAAAAGAAATGGCATCAACATCTAGAAAGTTAACACCATCAAGTTTTATCGTACCTTGATAATTTTGAATTCTCTTTTGCAGAATTTTTAATAAGGTGCTTTTTCCCGAACCTGAAGGACCAGTAATAAGAATTTTTTTCCCTTTTTTTATTTCAAGGTTTAAATCAGAAAGAATCATTTTATCTCCTATTTTGTAGGTAAGACTCTCGCATGTTAATGAATCTTTAAAAGGGATTGCTTGATGATTAGTAGGTTTATCGGGTGTATTTGTTATGAATTTTTGTATTCTATCGCGAATTTTTTTTGTAGTTAATATCTTATTATACTCCTCCAATGAATCAAGTGCTGGAGCAATGACAGTATTAGAAAGCTGAATAATGGCAAGAACTGTTCCAATCGTGATCTCTCCCCTAGTGGCGAGAATTATTCCATATATATTAACAAAGAAAAAGCCACAAATCCCAAAAAAACCAACAATATTATCTGAGAGTATACGCCAATTGTTTAATGTCGCAAAACTTCTTTCCACGGTAGAATTGTAGGTTAAATGATCTTCAATCATTCGCTTTTCCATACCGTAGCCTCGAATAATATCTATACCTGTAAAAGCATCCTTCACTTTCCCAGTATAGATTTCACTTTTATTTGTCCAGTCTTCTGTTTGGTCAACGATTCTTTTTTTTAATAATTGTGGGACTAAACTAGGAATGATAAATACTACTATTAATAGAATAGCCATCGTACTATTAAGAAAAAAAATAGCGCTAATCGAGATTAAAAATATAATTAGGTTTAGGATAATTTTTAATAGGGCGTCATAATAGTTAGTTTGAACCAATTTTAAATCGTTTAATAAAAAGGAAACATAGGATGAGGTATTCTTTTCTTGAAGTAAATCATCTGAATGAATAAACACTTTGAAAATCCTTTGTTTTAAAGCTGTAATATTCATATAAACTATCTGATGGACAGTAAAGTAATATAATGTTTGACTAATCATAATCAAAAAATAACCGCTAATGGAAAAGATGATTAACTTTACAAGAGGAAGTTTATTCGCCGCTTCAAAATAATCGAAAACTTCTTTAAAAACAAAGGCTTTAAAGGTATTTTCAAATGCAGCCAATGGTAGTAGAAGGATAAATATGATTATCCATTTTTTATTTATATTTTTTAACAATTGAGTCACCTTCCTATAAGTTTGCTTCTCTTTAAAATGAATTTTTATGTTAAGGAAAATTAAATTAAATAATATTATGAATTCTATCTAATTTAGAAACGATATCATCTATTCTATCGTGGTGTTTTGCAATTAAATCGAATACCATTTTTGTTTCTTGCCTTTTGCTTTTACAACGAATCTCTTGATATGGATTTTCATCAACTCTTTTACATAAGATACATCTAAAGCGAGCGATACATATCTCACACTCTTTTCGTTCTTTCGTTTTGGAATGAAAGATTTGAGGATAACTCATTATTTTTTTCCAGACATAACTTAAATCTTCGTTAACTATATTGGTGATTTTTTCAGAAGTATTAACAAATAAATGACATGGCCAAATATTTCCATTTGGGTCGATAGATAGTAACTCCAAACCAGCTTCACAAAAGTGGAACCAATCTATTTCTTTCGAAAAGAAATAAGATAATATATCAGCTGTGCTAGTTCTCATAAAATAAGATTGTTCATATAGAAATTCTTCAAAGTCTTCTTCAATTTCTTTTTTACTTATATTATAAACATTATTAGATGTTCCTACTTCCCATACATCATTAACTGCTATATTCGATATACCAAAATCACTATAGATTTTTTGAGCAATTTCTTTTTTTGAATAAAGCTTATTAGTAGAAGGAGTATAAGTTGCTTGAATGGAAAGAATTTTATTAGGATTTTTCATTTGGATTTGTTTTACATTCTTTAGTATTCTTTCATATGTTGGATTGTTTTTAATGTCTCTTCTATGCTTATCATGAATTTCTTTTGGTCCATCTATACTTACAGTAATTTTAAAATTATACTTTAAGATTAAATTCATAATGGTTGGATTTAATAAATTTGTTCCATTAGTCTGCATCATAAAAGTTAGATGAGGATATTTTTCACAGAAATACTTAATCATCTTAGAATTAAGAGTCGGTTCTCCTCCAAAAAAAGTAATAGTTTTAATACTGGTAGCATAGTTGTCTATCAATTCTGTTACTCGTTCTGCAATTACTTCCTTCATAAATAATCTATTATCACCATAATCCCCCTGTCCAGCATAACAATATGAGCATCTCAAATTACAGCCATGCGAAACATTAAGCTTAATATTATCAATGATAGGAGTGAATTTATCAAACGTACTGTTCACAGGAACCCTTTGTTGAATATATTTTTCAATGTCAGGTAAAAGTTTCAAAGAGTCACCTTTATAGAGTTTAATGAAACCACTATAAAATTCTTCGTTTAATTCAAATATATCAAAAGTTAATAGATCGAAAAGTATGTGATTTTCTTCACTAATATAAATGCTATATTCTGGAATAAACATTAAATATTTCCTCCTTTAAAAAATCGAGATAATAAGTAATTTAGATTAAGTGTGAATCATTTATGTAAATCAGATGAAAAGTAAAATTCCCTCACTGTTTCTAAGATATTTGTGAGGGAATTTTAAAAATGATTAAACTTAACCGCAATTAATTCCAATACAATTTTTTGAACGAGTAGGTATATCAAAGTTTTTTTTCTTCATTTCGAATTTCCTCCTTTCTTGTATATTAATGTAAATTTAGTACAATTAGAAAAAAAAGTAAATAATATAATGAGAATATTCATAAGATATACACAAAATAAATTATTTTGAATTTTTATTAGAAGGTGGGAATCTAACAATTACTCATCAAACTTTCAAATCCCTAACCATCCCTACAAAAATATGTTACGATCATCCTGAGGTGGGAAACTTGGAACAATTGATTTATACTTTATTAGCTTACATAAATAATTCTTTAGAAAAAGATATCAATTATTCTATAGCCAATAGTTTTCTTGAAAATATCCATGATATTGAAGGCTATTCTTTAGAGGTGGCTGCGGAAAGATGTAATGTTGCCCCTTCTACCATAAATTGTTTTTGTAAGCGAATAGGGTTTCGCAATTTTTCTAATCTGCGAAACAGTGTTGCTTTTCAAGGTAGAATGTATGAGGAGAGAGAAAAACAGTTGAATGCAGATTTATTTGAATCAAAGCTAAAGGAAAATGTGGAGATCATTGAACGTATCCCGAAGGAACAACTAGAACGGATTATAAAAAAAATTCATGAATCTAAAAGGATTGTTATTTTAGGCTTTGAAAAACATCAAATTCAGGCGATGGAGCTTCAAAAACAATTATTTCTTCTTGGAAAGCTATGTGAATGCAATACAAATTTCTTTAAACAACTGGAGACATTAGAACATTTAACAAAGGAGGACATGATTATTACGATTTCTATCCAAGGGAATATCCTCATAGAAGAGTTGTCTATAAATGATAAAATAAAGGCAGCGAACGGAAAGAAATTATTAATTACATTTTCGGATTCAGAGCGACATAAGCGCGAATTTGATGAGGTCTTACACTGTGGGAATATCGAAAATAGTGAAGTTAGTAGTTACACGCTATTACGGTTATTTGATGTCCTTGTTTATCAATATCAAAAGCAGTATCCTTCTTAGAAACTGGTCTAAAAGAGACCAGTTTTTTTGTCTTTGTAAGCGTATCATTATCTATAGAGATTAGAAAAGGGAGGATATTATAATGAAGAAAAGTGGATTTCCTGAAGGGTTTTTATGGGGTGGAGCTACAGCTGCCAATCAATTAGAAGGTGCTTATAATGAAGGCGGGAAAGGATTATCTATTTTTGATATGGTTACATTCATTCCGAAAGAAGCACGCAGCAATGATATCGAGATGGATGTAAAAAGTAAAGCAGAATTGGAAGCGTTATTAGCTGGTAAAGATGGAGATAACTTCCCAAAACGTCGCGGAATTGATTTTTATCATCGCTATAAAGAAGATATCGCACTTTTTGCAGAGATGGGTTTTAAAACATTCCGTATGTCTATCTCTTGGCCACGTATTTTTCCAAATGGGGACGACTTGGAACCGAATGAAGATGGCTTAGCATTTTATGATAGAGTATTTGACGAGTTAGCTAAATATGGAATCGAGCCATTAGTGACGCTATCCCATTATGAAATACCCCTGAACTTAGTTCAAGAATACAATGGATGGATGGATCGAAGCTTAGTTGATTTCTTTGTTCATTATGCAGAAACAGTCTTGAACCGCTATAAAGACAAGGTGAAATATTGGTTAACTTTTAATGAGATTAATATCTCCACTCTTTCCCCTTATATTGGAAGCGGTATATTAATTGATGAGGTAGAGAATAAGGAACAAGCAATCTATCAAGCATTGCACCATCAATTTGTAGCAAGTGCAAGAGCGGTAAAGGCATGCCATGAGATTATTCCTGATGCGCAGATTGGCTGTATGCTAGCGCGGATGGAAGTGTATCCAGAAACGTGCAATCCTGATGATGTACTAGTCGCTTTAGATGAGGATCAGAAAAATTTATTTTTCACGGATGTTCAAGTGCGCGGATACTACCCTAGCTTTATGCTAAGCTACTTTGAGGAAAATGATATTCAAATAGATATGTTGCCAGGTGACGAGGAGCTGCTATTACAGCATACAGTAGACTTCCTATCATTTAGCTATTATATGTCAATGGTTGCGAGTGGATCACCAGATAAGTTAAAGGAAAAAGGAAACTTCTTCTCGGGAGTTAAAAATCCGTACTTAGAATCATCTGATTGGGGATGGCAAATCGACCCGAAAGGATTACGAATTACGTTAAAGAAAATGTATGATCGCTATCAAGTACCTTTATTTATCGTAGAAAATGGCTTAGGTGCTTACGATAAGGTAGAAGAGGATGGCTCTATTAATGATGACTATCGCATTGCATATATGCGAGCACATCTTGAGCAGATGAAAGAGGCGATCAAAGAGGGTGTAGATTTAATCGGCTATACTAGCTGGGGATGTATTGACCTTATATCTGCAAGTACCTCTGAAATGTCTAAACGATACGGCTTTATTTATGTAGACCAAGATGATTATGGAAATGGTACATTAGAAAGAACAAAGAAAAAATCATTTGACTGGTACAAACAGGTGATTGCTACAAATGGACAAAAGTTATAGTATTTGAGATTACAAACAGTGCTTCTTCCTTTCATGAAGGAGTTCTGTTTTTTATTTTTGGGACAATAATAGTTAGTTTAATAGAGTAATTGATTGATTTTTAAGAATAAAAAAACAAATCATAATATATTGATATAATAAAATAAGTATGCTAAAATGTTCCAGTCAAGCATCTTTGTGAGGGATTCTTCGGTTTATTTTTCAGCAGAGGATGAATAATATTCTAAGTTTTCTAATAATACACAACAATCTAAGAAATGTTATGATTCTATTTTTTTTCAAGTTTCTACATAGGTTTTTCATAAATTGTAGCGTTTTTTGGAATAATAATTATATTATATGCGTATAAGGAGAGGTTTAAAATGAGATATCTTTCTCTATTTATGGTAGCGTTCTTATTCTTGCTTGCAGGATGTGGAAATGCAGCGGAAGAGAACAAAGAAGAAGTAGTAAAAGAAGAGAGTAATGCAAACCAAGAAACAAAAGCTAAAGAATTAACAGATGAAGATAAGAAATTTATTAGCTTATTAGAAAAAGGCGACTATCAATCAATTATTGATGAATCAATTGGCCTTGGCAGTGATGCACAAGTGAATTTTTATTTTCTAGCAAATGCTTTTAAAGCAGTTCCTGATTATTCTTTAAGCAAAACGTACCTAAATAAATCAAAATATATTCCAGCTGAAATCGAAGATGAAGTGGAAAAGCTAAAAGAAGAAATTGATGCTAATCTGGAAAAAGAGGGAGCTTAAGGCGCAACCTTTTCATATGGTTAGATTAGGTGCTTGACCTAAACTTAAAAATCTTGCCTAGTAGTATTTAGGCAAGATTTTTTGTTGGATTTTTAGCTTAATAGAAGAATTCATCCTCCCCCTTAAAAAAACAAATCAACCAAAATAAAGTTGATTTGTTTCTTGTCATCCTTCATATGTTTTGTAAAAATCAATTGCCTTCTGAATATAGGCTTGCTCTTCCGGAGGCACTTCTTCTTCATGATAAATTGCTGAAACAGGACATACTGCTTCACATGCACCACAATCAATACAAATATCTGGATCAATATAGAATTGATCTTCTCCCTTTGCGATACAATCAACAGGACAAACATCTACACAATCACCTGCTTTTTCATGCATACATGGTGAAGTTATAACGAAAGGCATTGGAATCCCCCCTCAAATAATAAATATTATTAAGATCTTATGCTGAGTAGTACTTCATTCATTCGATTTATATTTTCTCGGATCTTTACGGCACTTAAGTAATCAATCTTATCATGATAGCTTTCGGGATGTTCCCTTTGCTCATCGATGGACATATGTTGATATTCATCAATGCCCCCTGTTGATGTTTGATAGTCCTCCATTAAGCTTGCTTCTAATTGTTGGACTATATTGTTTATTCTATCAAGGCTTTGTGTCATGGAGATCGCAGTGTTGATGATCTCTTCGTCTGATTTTGTAAGTCTATCCATTTGGCTATTCTGTTCTTGTAAGTCACTTTTTACTTGCTGAAGCATCGTATCTTTGTCAGCATCTACTTTCATATGATCAAGTATTTGTAACGTGTCGCCCATTAATATTTGTAATCTTCTTGAGGCGTTTTCCATAGAGATCCCACCTTTAAGCATTGTATCTATAAAATGTACATAAAATTAGCATAATATACATGATTATTACGAGAGTTCCCTGTATTTTCTAGGTGAAAAGTTAGTGATTTTTCTAAAATTCCGATGAAAAGATCGCAAATTATTGTACCCGCAGTTCATTGCAATTTCGCCAATCGGCTGTTGACTATTTTTTAACTGATAACAAGCCTGTGAAATTCGATATTGGGTAAGGTATTCGGTAAAAGTCATGTTCGTAATATGAACAAAAAGCTTGGAAAGGTAAGCGTAATCATATTGAAGATGCTTTGCAACAGCTTTTAATGTGCAATCCTGACTATAATGATTATCCACATAAAGGAGTATTTTATGAAATACTTTCATTTTTGTTGAGTACTCAACAGGCGTTAATTTTGTATTCTCTACTAAATTACCACATATATCATAAAGAAAACTTTTTTGACGATAAATAGAATCAATTGCGTCTAAATTTGGTGTTTCCTTTAAGTGAATGACATTATTATCAGGAATAAAGCCTTTGTAATTCATAAAAAAATGTCCTATTAATTCAGGTGAAAAAATAATGACACTGATATGGGAATGATGGATTGTTTTGAATTCATGCATTTGATTCGTGAAAATAAAGGCAACATCATTTTTTTTAAGTAAATACTCTTTTTAATCCACGCGAACGAATAGTTCCCCTTCGTTAACAATGATTAATTCATAGGCTCGATGAAAGTGGAGAGGAAAGTTGAAATTCATTAGGGTGAATTTTTCAAAGGATTCTTTTTCTTCTACGCCGTGATTTTCAAAAAAAACCAATTCTTTTCCTCCTATGCAAAAACACTAATATTGTCTTAAATTATACTACATTTTGAATAGTAACAACTTTTTAAAGTTTCTATAATGAGGACAGAGTCACAATGAAGGAGGAAGAAAAATGGCTGTAGAATATCACGTAGCAAAAAATGGTTCAGATCTAGGAGAGGGAACGATACAAAGTCCATTTTTAACCATAAACAAGGCAGCTTCAGTTGCGGTTGCAGGAGACACCGTTATTGTGCATGAAGGGGAATATCGTGAATGGGTAAAACCGAAAAATGCGGGATTAAGCAATACAAGAAGAATTACCTATCAAGCAGCTGACGGTGAAAAAGTAGTCATCAAAGGCTCAGAGCAGATTCAAAATTGGCAGCAAGTAGAAGGTACTGTTTGGAAAACGGAACTCCCAAATTCATTTTTTGGAGAGTATAATCCCTATAAAGAGGAAATATTTGGCGATTGGATTGTCTATAATCCAGGTAGACATCTAGGGGATGTATACCTAAATGGAAGGTCTTTTTATGAAGCAGAAACATTAGAACAAGTTAAAAATCCTCAAAAGCAAACAGAAGTATTAGATCACTGGACAAAGAAGGTTGTTCCTGTACATAACCCTGAGCAAACAGCTTATGTTTGGTTTACTCAGGTAAATGAAGACTCAACAAGTATTTATGCTAATTTTCACGCGTATAATCCGAATGAAGAGTTAGTGGAGATAAATGTTCGAAAAGCTTGCTTCTATCCTGAAGAAACTGGCATTAATTATATAACCGTAAAAGGATTCGAGATGGCCCAAGCAGCAACACCATGGACACCACCTACCGCTGATCAGCCAGGTTTACTTGGCCCTCATTGGAGTAAAGGATGGATTATTGAAGATAATATCATCCATGATTCCAAATGTAGTGGCATAAGTCTTGGAAAAGAAGGATCAACTGGAAATAACTATCGTACGAAGCGAAAAGATAAACCAGGCTATCAATATCAATTAGAATCTGTCTTCCTTGCGAGACAAGCTGGTTGGAGCAAAGAGAAGATTGGCTCCCACATCGTGCGAAATAATATAATCTATGATTGCGGACAAAATGGTATTGTTGGGCACCTAGGCTGTGTATTTAGTGAAATTTATAATAATCACATTTATAATATTGCCTTAAAGAGAGAGTTTTACGGCCATGAGATTGCTGGTATCAAGCTTCATGCTGCGATTGATGTCCAAATACACCATAATCGCATTCATGATTGTTCATTAGGAACATGGCTAGATTGGCAAACACAAGGAACAAGAGTCAGCAGCAATCTTTATTATCGTAATAATCGTGATTTATTTGTAGAAGTTAGCAGTGGTCCTTATATCGTAGATCATAATATTTTAACAGCAGATTACGCTTTAGATAATCATGCCCAGGGTGGAGCTTACATTAATAATTTAATTCGCGGAAAAATGGTCCACCGCAAAATGCTTGATCGTGCGACGCCATATCATTTTCCACATAGCACAGAGGTAGCAGGTTTTGCTGTAACGTATGGTGGCGATGATCGTTTTTACAATAATATCTTTGTTGGGGATGAGACGCTAGAAGGTGTTGGTACATCTCATTACAATGGCTATACAGCTTCCCTTGAGGAATATATTGAAACCGTTCATCAAGAAGAAGGCGACCATGAATCATTTAATAAAGTAGAGCAGCCGGTTTATATTAAGCGTAATGCTTATTTAAACGGAGCACGCCCTTTTGAAAGAGAAGAGGAAAAGCTAGTAGAAGATACCTTTAATCCAAGCTTAAAGATAGTAGAAGAAGGAACAGAAGTATATCTATCAATTGAACTTCCAGAGAACTATGAGAGTATTCTTGGCGAGGTACAAACAACACAAACACTTGAAAGAGTCCGCATTGTGGATGCTAACTTTGAAAATCCGGATGGAAGTGAAGTAGCTGTTGATACGGATTATTTAGGAGAATTAAGACAAGAGAGAAGTGTGCTAGGACCAATAAGCACATTGAAAAAAGGGAAGAATTATGTGAAGGTTTGGGGATAATGTTTGCATGAATCCTTCCATAATAGGATAAAAAAGCTAGTAAGTCAGCAATCGACTTGCTAGCTTTTTCTGTCTTAAATTAGTCGATGATTTCCAATCCTAATAAAGCGGAAAATTGAATCGCTTGATAAGTAGAAACCTTGCAGCCTCTTAAATCTGATGGGGATACCATTAGTGATTGGAAAGTAGATGTACTAATGTCCACACCATTAAGAGAAGTCCTTTCAAAATTAGCTCCATCCATTATACATTTTTTAAATTCTACCTTTTTAAAGATACAATCGTAAAAATCAGACGACTCTACTGGTGAGTCTAGAAACCGAACTTTTTCTAATTTGGAGCTCCCAAATGCCGCTAAATTTAATAAAGAATCATTAAATTGAACATTACCAAACCGTGAGTCTGTAAAATCTACGCCTAATAATTTGCAATTGCTAAATGTACATTTGTGTATCGAAGAAATGTTCATTTTGGCGTTAGAGAAATCACAGTTCTCAAAGACAACATCTGTCATTTCAATACCAGAAAAATCAGTGTTGATAAATTTACAATTTTTAAGCACCATTTTTGATAATCGCACTTTATTTAATACTTCATCGTTAAAAACGGAATGCTGAATCTGGCACATTTCTAGCTCTAGGTCTTCCTCATATAAAATATCATGAAAATTCCTTGCAGGTAAATTAGTTGGAATTTTTGGTGCTTCTATTTTCATTTAATTACTCCTCTCCAGTTACTTTCCTGTGTCATTAACTATAAGTAAATATGAAGTTAAATGAAAGACTGTATTTTTTAATGCATTTATGTGCAGCACAATTAGGTATTACATAACTTCCCTATTTCAAGGAACAATAGAAAGTGGAGGTGATTATCATGCCAAACAGAAAAGCAGATCCATCAACAATTGGCTTAGGCTCGACACAACCTGAAGGCCAAGGGACAACTACAAAGGAAACGGGGAGAACGAAGGCAGATTCTTCTCGAAAAAAACAAAAGAAGTCTTAATACTTAGCAAAATGAGTTAAACAGGCGGAAGCAATTCCACCTGTTTTTTTGTATTTTAGTTTAGCTGTTAGTTAAAGCCTAGTGTTGGCATATTTTGTACTTTGATATATATATAATTTGATCCAGGATTGAACAATATGTTCTAAAATAGGTGGGTTATGATCTAAAAAACAAATATATGATCCAAAGGGAGGGCGATATGATCCAAAAAACAAATATATGATCCAAAGGAAGAAGGATATGATCTAAAAAACAAATATATGGTCCAAAAGCAAGGGAGATATGATCCAAAAACGAATATATGGTCCAAAGCAAGGGAGATATGATCCAAAAAACAAATATATGGTCCAAAGTAAGGGAGATATGATCCAAAAAACAAATATATGGTCCAAAGGAAGAAGGATATGATCCAAAAAACAAATATATGGTCCAAAGCAAGATAGTATCCGCCGCTTTTACGACTCTTGCATTCTATTTTCGTCTATCCACCAGTAGATAGACGAAAAAGGGTGTGGTGTGAATAAGCAAGTATGAAACCTTTTTGGAATTTGAAGCCGATTTATTGTAAGTTTATCAGAAACCAGTTGACAGGCATAAAGAGTGTATTATATAATTATCTCGAATTCAAGATAATTGAAAGGAAGATTATCATGGATAATAAGGAATTATTAACATATGATGAAGATTTATCTTTAAAGGTATTTGTCGTTTTATCGAGAGCTTTACAATCGATTAAGAAACGAGTAGAAGAAGATATAAAGTGTCTTGGACTTAATCCAACAGAGTTTTCTGTTCTTGAATTAATTTACAGTAAAGGGGATCAGCCAATTCAAAAGATCGGTGAAAAAGTGCTGATTGCAAGTAGCAGTATTACTTATGTTGTAGATAAATTAGAGAATAAAAAATTAATTCGAAGAAAGCCATGTCCTAAAGATCGTCGGATTACTTATGCGGTTATTACTGAGGAAGGAACCGAACTAATGGACAAAGTCTTTCCAAAGCATAAAGCAGCCATGAGAGAGATATGTGGCGGATTAGAAACAAAAGAAAAAGAAATACTAATTGAACAGCTGAAAAAATTAGGTCTCCATGCACAAAGCATGTAATTTTTTTGAAATAATATCTCGAATTAATAATATTTCAATTCGTACTAATAGTACATTTTATAAAAATCGTACAAATGATTTTCTAACTATTATCGAATATTAAGTAATAGAGTAGAGTTTATAAGGAATAGGAGTGAACGGAAATGTCAAAAAAAACAAGTGGAATTCACCATATTACAGCCATCGTAGGCCATCCACAAGAAAATGTCGATTTTTATGCAGGAGTACTGGGCTTACGTTTAGTAAAACAAACCGTAAACTTTGATGACCCAGGAACCTATCATTTATATTTTGGAGATGAAGGAGGAAACCCTGGAACGATAATTACTTTCTTCCCATGGGTTGGTGCACGCCAAGGGGTAATTGGAGATGGCCAAGTTGGAGTAACCTCTTATGTTGTTCCAAAAGGCGCACTTCCATTTTGGGAAAATCGATTAGAAAAGTTTGCTATTCCTTTTACCAAAACAGAGCGTTTCGGAGAAGAATATTTAGCGTTTACGGATCCTCATGGATTATTGCTAGAAATTGTGGGAAGAGAAGAAGGGAAAAACAATAGCTGGCAGTTTGGCGAGATAATGCCTGAGTACGCAATTAAAGGGTTTGGCGGTGCTACTCTTTTATCCAAGCAACCAGATAAGACAGCGGAAGTTTTAGAAAAGGTAATGGGATTTGAAAAGGTTGGAGAAGAAGGAGAATATATTAGATTTCGTTCTTTCAGCGATATTGGAAATGTGATTGATCTTAAAATAACAGCAGGTAGAAGTGGCTCGATGGGTGTTGGAACCGTGCACCATATTGCCTTTAGAGCAGTGGATGATGAGGATCAATTAGATTGGCAAAAACATGTTTCAGCAAATGGATATCAAGTTACACCAGTTCAAGACCGAAATTATTTTAATGCAATCTATTTTAGAGAGCATGGGGAAATTCTTTTTGAAATTGCAACAGACCCTCCAGGATTTGCAATTGATGAATCTCAAGAAACAATGGGAGAAAATTTAATGTTGCCAAGTCAATATGAGCAATATAGAGAACAGTTAGAACGAAGATTAATACCAGTTGAAGTAAGAATTCTCGATTAACTTTGTAAAGGATGATTCTTTAATGCGTGCCATAGATCCGAATACAATTTCAGAAAGAGATAATTATAAATTTTTAATCGGAAGCATCATTCCAAGGCCAATTGCCTTTGTTACTAGCTTATCTGAAGAGGGCGTTTTAAATGGAGCTCCTTTTAGCTACTTTAATATTGTGTCTTCTCAACCTCCTATGGTGTCTGTATCTATTCAACGCTCTAATGGAAAACAGAAGGATACTGCGAGAAATATAGTAAACAAAAAGGAATTTGTTATTCATATTGTGGATGAACAAAATGTGGAGCAAATTAATCAAACGGCAGCAACTCTTTCTCCAATTGAAAGCGAGGTAGAAATAGCGGGTTTAACGCCAATTGAAAGCAGTAAAATCACTGTGCCCGGTATCAAAGAAGCAAAAATTCGTTTGGAATGTGTGCTGGAACATGTCCTAGAATTGGGAAATCAAGGTACAACTCCTGGCTGTGATTTTCTTATCGGAAGAGTGGTGCAATACCATATCGAGGAAGAAATTTACGAGGACGGTAGAATTAATCCAAGAGGGTTAGGTGCTGTCAGCAGATTAGCAGGAAATGATTATGCAAAAATTGGTGAAATCTTCACGAAGGAAAGACCAAAATAATTTCTTGAATGGGGAGGATAAGGATGCCGAAATCAGTAGGGATTCATCACATTACTGCTATGGTGAATGATGCACAAAGAAACATCGATTTTTATGCCAGTGTTCTTGGATTGAGACTAGTAAAAAAAACGATTAATTTCGATCGTCCTGAAGTATATCATCTTTATTTCGGGAATGAAACTGGCAGTCCAGGAACAGTAATTACCTTCTTTCCATGGGAAAAACAGTTAAAGGGTAGAATTGGCACAGGGCAAGTTGGCGTTACTAGCTATGTTATCCCAGTTGGTTCCAGTGAGTTTTGGGAAAGTCGGCTTCAGCGCTTTGGAGTAGAAGTGGAAAGTTCCAGTAGATTTGCCGAAAAGTATTTGCAGTTTGCTGACCCAGATGGCCTTCTTATCGAATTAGTAGAACGAAAGGAAGGCCCATTAAATAATTGGCAAATGGGTGATATTCATTCAACTGTTGCAATTAAGGGATTCGGTGGGGCAACGTTAACTTCTGCTCAGCCAAATAAAACCGCAGAAGTGCTTGAAGATATATTAGGTTTTACATGTGTTGGAGAAGACGCTGAGTATCTGCGTTTTTCATCTGAATCACATATAGGTAATATGATTGATATCAGATTATCACCAACCGTTCGCGGTCTCATGGGAGCAGGCACGATCCATCATATTGCTTGGCGTGCAAAAGATGAACAAGAGCTTCAGCAATGGAGGGCTCTTCTAGTAGAAAAGGGGTATTATCCAACTGAGCTTAAAGACCGAAACTATTTTAAAGCATTATATTTTCATGAAGAGGGCGGCATACTCTTTGAAATAGCTACAGATGGACCTGGATTTGCTGTAGACGAGCCATTAAGCAATCTAGGGGAGAAGCTTATGCTACCTGATTGGCTAGAGGAAAAAAGAGAAGAGCTTACAGCTTCTTTGCCTAATGTACAAGTTAAAATTCTAGAGGAGGAGAAAGAATGAAACATATTTTCAATAAAGGAAAAGATCCACAAAAGCCAACATTATTGATGTTGCATGGTACAGGGGGAACAGAATTAGATTTATTGCCTCTTGCTGGGATGATTGATGATGGTGCTTCCGTGCTAAGTGTCCGCGGAAATATTTTAGAAAACGGCATGCCACGTTTCTTTAAGCGTTTAGCAGAAGGTATCTTTGATGAAGAGGATTTGATTTTTCGCACAAAAGAATTAAATGAATTTCTGGATGAAGCTGCCGAAAAATATGAATTTGACAGAGCCAATGTTATTGCAATTGGTTATTCTAATGGTGCTAATATTGCAGCAAGCTTATTATTCCATTATCAGGATGCATTAAAAGCAGCCATTCTTCATCATCCAATGGTTCCGAGAAGAGGAATTACTCTTCCTGATTTAACAGGAAAAGGAGTATTTATTGCAGCAGGAACAAATGATCCAATTTGTTCACCAGAAGAATCAACAGAGTTACAATCATTGCTAGCCGCTGCCAACGCTAATGTAGAAATGCATTGGGAAAATAGAGGTCACCAATTAACAGCACAAGAAGTTGAAGCAGCTGCTAAATGGTATGCTACATTTATTAATAGCTAATCTAATCTAGTTAAAAGAAAAAAATAATCATAAATTTCATATAATAGGGAATAAGAAGAACAGCTAACATTGAAATATCCTTTCAATGGAGGTGGTTCTTATAAGTTTCCTTTACTAAATAAAAGCAGGTGTACTTATGGGGATATTAAATAAATTATTCGGAAAATCAAAGGAGATGGAAAGTATGTCAAATGTTAAAGTAGCAGTCGTTTTTTATAGTATGGGTGGAACAAACTATCAACTAGCACAATGGGCAGCAGAAGGAGCAAAAGAAGCAGGAGCAGAAGTGAAGGTAGTAAAAGTACAAGAATTAGCTCCACAATCTGTTATCGACAGCAATGAAGTATGGAAAGCAACAGTAGACGCAACAAAAGACGTACCTGTTGCATCATCAGAAGATATTGAATGGGCAGATGCCATTATTTTCAGCGTTCCTACACGATTTGGCACAATGCCATCTCAAATGAAGCAATTCATTGATTTACAAGGTGGATTATGGGCAACAGGAAAAACGGTTAACAAAGTAGTGAGTGCGATGACTTCTGCGCAAAATCCACATGGTGGTCAAGAAGCAACATTATTGTCTCTATATACTTCTATGATGCATTGGGGTGCGATTATTGCTACTCCAGGTTACACAGATCCAGTTCTTTTCGGAGCAGGTGGAAATCCATATGGAACAAGTGTAACAGTTGGACAAGACGGTAAAATGATTGAAGACGTTCAAGGAGCTGTAAAACACCAAGCAAAACGTACTGTTACAGTTGCAGAATGGGTTAAAAAAGGAAATCAATAATGAAAAAAGAATAATAGGAAGAAACCAGGAGTAATGACTTCTGGTTTTTTATATGGATGAAAAGGCTTTATTTTTATAAAAATAAAAAAAGGAGGATTTTTATATTGACACTACCTTAAAATAACTTTATGATAAACAAAGTAATTCCGACTATATAAATGGGGAAAGGGTGTTTTGGGGTGGCAACTTCAGCAAACGTTCAATCGACTCAAAATGCAAAGAGTCTACCTGAACATCAAAAAGGATTAAAGGCTCCACAGATGCCTTTAATTATCGGTGGACTTATTGTTGCAGCAATTCTATTAGTCTACTTAATAATGACACAAAAGAGTATGCAGCCTATATTATTAATTTTAGGTCTTTTACTTGGTTATACATTGTTTCATGCTCGTTTTGGTTTCACATCAGCATTTCGCAGACTTGCATCAGTTGGTAATGGGCAAGCATTGCGTGCACATATGTTAATGCTAGCAGTGGCAGTATCGTTATTTGCACCAATCTTAGCATACGGCATTTCATTCTTTGGAACTGGAGCAACAGGTTATGTATCACCAGTTGGTGTGAGTCTTGTTGTCGGTGCCTTCATGTTTGGTATTGGTATGCAGCTTGGTGGCGGATGTGCATCCGGTACCTTGTATGCAGTAGGTGGGGGACGTTCTGTTGCGTTCGTAACACTATTATTCTTTATTATTGGTTCAACGATTGGGGCAGCTCATCTGTCTTTTTGGACAGAAGATCTACCATCTTTTGCACCGATTTCATTAGCAACATCAACAGGTCTTGGCTATGGTGGAGCTTGGCTTGTATCTATTATCTTATTTGGATTCATTGCATGGATTACATTGGTTGTGGAAAGAAAAAGAAAAGCACCAAAAATGGCCCCACTGCCAACAACAACAGGCTGGAAACGTATTTTCCGCGGTTCTTGGCCATTATTTGCAGCAGCAATCGTGTTAGCTGTACTTAACGCATTAACATTAATGACTCGTGGCACACCATGGGGAATTACGTCTGCATTTGCTTTATGGGGTTCAAAAGTAGCGCAATTCTTTGGAATGGATGTAGCAAGCTGGGGATTCTGGCAAGGAAATGCACAAGCTCTAGAAGCATCTATTTTTGCAGATTCAACTACAATCCTTAATTTTGGAGTAATCCTTGGTGCCTTTTTAGCATCAGCTGCAGGTGGATTATTTAAATTTTCAAAAGTGACACTTGGAAATGTGCTTGCATCGATTATTGGTGGTTTACTAATGGGATATGGCTCACGTTTAGCATTTGGCTGTAACGTTGGTGCGTATTTTGGCGGTATCGCATCATTCAGCGTACATGGTTATGTTTGGGGTATTCTAGCATTAGCTGGAACGTTCGTAGCCTTATACCTCCGCCCATTATTTGGACTCTCTGTACCAAAATCAAAGGATTCATTCTGTTAATAAAAAAAGTAGGTATCAACTTTGTTGGTGCCTATTTTTTTAGTTAAAGGTAGAATTGTCTGATCATGTCGATGTATTCGCTAGAGAGTTTTAATCCTTGGACAAAACTAAATAAATAATAGAGTGAACCTATCAACTAGTAATCTTTTTTTTACGGAAAAGATTAGTATAAATAGTTTCACTCTTTTTTTGTCCTGTTGCTTTAATTTAATGATTTAAAGCAGGGCCTTTTTATTCATTTTCAGAAAAGTCTATTTAATGCATAGATAATGATTTAATAATTTTTTATACTAGTTAATGAAAACTACTATTTATATGTATTAAATTTTCACAGTTGTTGATAGAAGGATTAGGGGGTGTCATTTAAAGGGAAAATATTTTTTGTTTTTTACAAACACTTAATAGTAGATTAATAGAGAGTTTCTACAATAAGGGAGAATAGTTGACAAATAGAGTGGTGATTCGATTAGCTCCATTTACGGTCAACAGAACTAATTAGGGGGTAACTGGTTGATGAAAGGGAAGAAGCATTTTACATTTCTTTTAAGCGCTATTACTACACTTGCACTTTTAGTATCCATTGTTTTACCAGCTAGTACATATGCTGAGGAAAATAGTGATAGCTTTAAGCTTACGATTATGCATATGAATGATACACATGCACATGCTGATCTATTACCAAATATGATGACAGCAATTAAAGAGGTACGTACAGAAGATCCTGAAGCGCTACTTTTTAATGCAGGGGATGTTTTTTCTGGTACATTGTATTTCAATGAATATCATGGAAAAGCAGATTTAGCTCTATTAAATATGATGGATTTGGATGCAATGGTTTTTGGAAATCACGAATTTGATTTAGGATCTAGTGAGAATGGTCATAAATCCTTATCAGAGTTTGTTTCTGCAGCCAAATTCCCACTACTTGGAACAAATGTAGATTTTTCCAGTGATGCATTCATGAATAAGCTTGTTAAAAATGAGTTTACTGATTCACCAGAAGATGGGAAAGTTTTTGATGGGATGGTGAAAGAAGTAAATGGAGAAAAGATTGGGATTTTTGGTTTAACGACAGAAGATACAGCAAATATTTCTAGTCCTGTAAATGTAAAATTCTTAAACTATATTAAAGAGGCTGAACGAGCTGTACAAGCATTTGAAGAAATGGGAATTAATAAAATTGTTGCTGTAACTCATCTTGGTTATGATAGCAATCCTGATTTCGGGAACGATTTACAGCTAGCTACATATGTCGATGGAATCGATGTAGTAGTTGGAGGACATTCTCATACACAGTTAAGCGAGCCAGTTGTTGTAAATAAAGATGAGAAGGGCACAGAAAAGGAGCCGACCGTTGTTGTTCAAGCATATCAATATTCGCAATTATTAGGAAAACTACAGGTGGAATTTGATGGAAATGGTGTAGTTATCGGACAAGCTGGACAGCTAATTGATGTTGCTAGTAAAGAAGAAGATTCAGAAGCTGCAGCTATTTTAGCTCCATATAAAGAAAAAATAACCGAGCTTTCTACACAGGAATCTGGGGCAATTGCTAAGAAAACTCTAGCAAATCCACGTCTTACGGACAGTGATGTAAGTGTCCGCGCAAATGAAACAGAATTAGGAAATCTTGTGACAGATGCAATGCTTGCCAAAGCAAAAGAAAGATATCCAGAAACCGTTATTGCATTCCAAAATGGTGGCGGAATCCGTGCGGCAATTGAGGAAGGTCCCATTACAATTGGAGAAATCATTTCTGTGCTTCCTTTTGGAAATGACCCAGTAGTTGTAGAACTATCTGGTGAGGAAATAAAGCAAATTCTTGAACATAGTGTAAGTCAAGCACCAGCAGAAAGCGGTGGTTTCCTCCATGTAGCTGGCATGAAATTTACGTATGATAGTACAAAAGAGTCTGGATCTCGTGTTATATCCATGTATGTAAAAGTAAATGGAGAATATCAAGAGATCCAAGCAAATCAGAAATATCTTGTAACAACAAATAACTTTACTGCTAAAGGCGGAGATGGATTTGACGTATTCGCTAAAGCATATCAAGAGGGTAGAGTGCAAGATATTGGTGAAATTGATTGGGAACAGCTTCGTAAATATATGGTCGAGGATTTAGGTGGAGTGGCCGACCCTGTTCTAGAAGGACGAATTACTGATTTGCTTGGGACAGATCCAGAAACACCTGGGGATGAAGAGGAAGAAGTTACACCAGAGGAACCAGAAGTAGAAAATCCTGAAACTGGTGGGAATGAAGACGATAGTAGCGATACAGATAATCCAACAGATGCAACAGGTTCAGAAACGGATGATGATAATACAGATATTGGAGATAATGCTGGTATTGAAAATGATACGGAATTAGAGCAGGATGTTAATGATAATCAAGGCTCTAAAGAAACAGTGTCCAATTCTTCTGAAGGAAATGCTCTTCCAAATACAGCTACAAGTATGTACACAATGCTTTTGGTTGGTGGTATTTTATTAGTAGCAGGGATTGGGTTCCTTGTATTTAGAATGATGAAGTATTCTAAAGCATAATAATACATTTTCAAATGAAATAGTCCTTTTGTTAAGTGTTAGTTACTTTAACAAAAGGACTATTTTTATAGTTTGAATGACAAAAGAAATTCAGTAAAAGTAGAGAACACCTTCCCTGTACATAATGAAATGGAAAAGCACAGCAAGCCTTTTGGAGAAGGAATTTACGATGGGAATAATTTCTCCATAAATTTTTTTAAAATTTTTTCAGCAAAGTATAGACAAAACAAATAGATGTGTTAAAATTATCTTTAATTAGAGATAACTTATTTCAAAGTAAATTATCAATAGCAATCTCTAATCAGTTTGCCTTGAAATTTTCTAGAAAGATCAAGGGAGACTAATTTTATAATAAATATCTTGAATTCAAAGTAAAAAAACAAAAGGAAAATGGGAGGAATTTTAAAATGGCAAAATGGACAGTTGATCAATCACATTCAAGCGTAGGATTCGAAGTAAAACATATGATGGTTTCAAAAGTAAAGGGGCAATTTGATTCTTACACTGCAGACGTTGAAGCTGCTGATTTAACAGATTTAACAACAGCTAGCGTTGCATTCAAGTTTGATGTAGCAAGCATTAATACACATAGCGAAGATCGCGATAATCATTTAAAATCAGGTGATTTCTTCGATACAGAGAAATATCCAACAATTGATTTTAAATCAACATCAATTACAAAAGATGGCGATGACTATAAAGTAACAGGTGATTTAACGATCAAGGATGTTACTAAGCCGGTTACATTTGATGTAGAATTCGGCGGAAAAGGCACAAATCCATGGGGCGTAGAAGTTTACGGTTTCGAAGCAGAAACAAAAATCAACCGTGAAGAATTCGGTCTTACTTGGAATGCAGTACTTGAATCAGGTGGCGTACTAGTAGGAAAAGATATCAAAATTAAAGTAGAACTAGAAGTAAATCCGGCATAAGGAATCAAAAAAGATGGCTCTAATGTATCTGAAAGGATGCGTAAGAGCCATCTTTTTTGATTTAAAAAGAAAAGGTTTACAATTTTATCTTGAAAAGAAAGAATTTTCTTCTTATAATAAAGATTTGAAAGTACTAATTTATATTTCTGTATAATAAGTAAAAATTTTACAGAAATATGTAATCGTTATCAAAAAGTGTATACAGATGTTTCAGAAAAAATAACCATGAAATAATTAAGCAATTCTTTGATATTTTCCTCTCTTATACTAGTTTAGTATTTTTATTTCCATCTAGATATTACTAAAAATAGTTTCGTCTCATTTCCAATTAGGCAATTCTAGTTTCCTTCAATAAAATTTGTATTATTCATTAAGGTCGCAAATAAAATGAAATAGAAAGGAGCCGCGCATGGATGATTAATGTAGCCATCAATGGCTCAGCTACCATATCTTCTGCCCATATAAAGGGACTTTTTTTAGCTGAATAGAATACCAACAGAAGTAACAGCTTTTGCAATTTATGATGTCCATAACAATCTTTTTGGAAAGGATGCTTAATATGTTGACTAACACGATCTATCAAGAAGTACAAAAGCGTACCCTCGAATTCTTAAATCAGGCAGGAATTATCTTAAGTGAATCAGAGCAAGAAGCAGTAGAGGTAGCGGACTTTGGATTAGATCAATTAGATACACAAGGATTACAGCTGATTACGTATATCAATAATGATCATTATTGTGCGAAGGAACTAGTGTTATTTCCAAATCAAACTTGTCCAGAGCATAAACATCCACCAATCAATAATATTGTAGGGAAAACAGAAACCTTTCGATGCAGATTCGGTAAAGTATATTTGTATGTGGAGGGAGAAGAGACAGTGAATAGAAAAGCAACTGTTCCAGAAGCAAGCAAAGAATATTACACCGTCTTTCATGAAATAGAATTGAATCCTGGAGACCAATACACAATCCCTCCTAATACCCTTCATTGGTTCCAGGCAAGTGAAGAGGGAGCTGTCATTTCTGAGTTTTCAACGACTAGTCGGGATGAATACGATATTTTTACCGATCCAACTATTAAGCGTATTCCAGAGATAAAGTAGGCAGAGGAAGGTTTCAATCCTTTCTCTTGAAGCAATAAGTGCAACTAAATCATTTTTTCAAAGGTAATAAAAATATTAGCGATTGATACAACCCCTTTCCTCGCAGGGAAATGTATAGGAAATTAACGATAAAGGAGCAACCTTACATGAATATGAAAACGCTTTTTAATGATAAATGGGAATTTGCAAAAACAAGTTTAGAAGTCGAAGATAGTAGAAACCTAGATTTTGTGCCAATTGATTTGCCACATGACTGGCTTATTTATAATACTCTTGATCTCTATGAATCTAGCATTGGCTGGTATCGCAAAAGCTTTTTCTATTCTAAGCAACAAGGTGAACAAGTACTGCTAAGCTTTGATGGCGTATATATGGATTCAACTATGTATATAAATAATCAGTTTGTAGGGGAATGGAAAAATGGTTACTCCTCGTTTGAGCATGATATTACAGCCGCTATGGTTGATGGGAAAAATAACATCCTCGTGAAGGTTGTATATGAAAGCCCCAATAGTAGGTGGTATTCAGGAGCTGGAATTTATCGTAACGTTTGGCTTAAAACAAGAGATACTAATCATCTTGTAACAGATGGAATATACATCACGATGAATCAAGAGGATACTCGCTGGCATGTTGAAGTTGAGACAGAATTAGCACTTGATCAAGATGTGCAGCTTAGCCATTCAATTTTTTTCAAAAATCAAAGAATAGCATCTGTCTCTGAAACGATAGATTTTGGTAAGGAAAATTCTGTCTTGAATCAGCAAAAGCTCATTGTCGATAATCCATTGCTGTGGAGCATAGACGAGCCCAATCTCTATCAGCTTCAAACAGAATTACAAATTATCAATCAGGAATTAAAGACAGTAGAAGCTATTACACAAAACATTGGCTTTCGAAATATAATTCTGGATTCAAAGCAAGGTTTTCATTTAAATGGCAAAAGGATGAAGCTGAATGGAGTTTGCGAACATCATGATTTGGGAGCGTTAGGAGCTGCATTTAATAAACAAGCTTTAAAGAGAAGGTTTGAAATATTGAAAGAAATGGGTGTGAATGCCATAAGGACAGCCCATAATATGCCAGCAAAGGAATTAATGGACTTGGCTGATGAGATGGGCTTTCTCGTTATTTCAGAAGCTTTTGATATGTGGGAAAGACCAAAGACAAAGTATGATTATGCACGATTCTTTAAGGAATGGGCACCAATCGATGTGAAAAGCTGGGTGAAGCGCGATCGAAATCATCCAAGTTTATTAATGTGGAGCATTGGAAATGAGATTTATGATACCCATGCAGATGAGCGAGGGCAGGAATTAACTAGAAAGTTAATGGCGGAAGTACATAAATATGATCCGAAGCAAAATGCATGGATGACGATTGGCTCCAATTATATGCCATGGGAAAATGCACAAAAATGTGCAGATATTGTAAAAGTAGCAGGCTATAATTATGGTGAAAAATATTATCAAAAACACCATGAAGAGCATCCAGACTGGATTATATATGGTAGTGAAACTGCATCTGTTGTCCAAAGTAGAGGCATTTATCATTTCCCTTATGAACAATCCATTCTTGCAGATGATGATGAACAGTGTTCGGCCCTTGGGAATAGCTCCACTAGCTGGGGGGCTAAGTCAACGGAAGCTAGTATTATAGCAGACAGAGACGCAGTATTTTCCCTAGGAACCTTTATTTGGACAGGTTTTGACTATATCGGGGAACCAACCCCTTATCATACGAAAAATGCATATTTTGGTCAAATTGATACAGCTACTTTTAAGAAGGATTCCTTTTATATTTATCAAGCAGAATGGACAGACTACCGGGAAAAACCAATGGTACATCTTTTTCCTTATTGGGATTTTAGTGAAGGGCAGATGATTGATGTTCGTGTATGCTCAAACGCACCTAAAGTGGAATTACAGCTGAATGGTAATAAGATTGGTACACATGTTATCGATCATGAAAAGGGAACAGAGCTGGTTGGCTGGTGGAAAATTCCTTATGAAAAAGGGCAGTTAACAGCCATTGCCTATGATGAAAAAGGGAATATTATCGCAACGGATACGAAAAGTTCTTTCGATGATGCGAAGAAAATTTGCTTGAATGCAGATAAGCGAATACTTACTGCAAACGGAACGGATATTGCTTTTATCGAAATTGCAACAAAGGACCAGGATGGAAACCTAGTTGAAAATGCTACAAATCGTGTAAATGTAAATGTAACAGGTGCTGGTCGTTTGATTGGTCTAGATAATGGGGATAGTACGGATTATGACCAGTACAAAGGTTTAAGCAGAAGATTATTTAGTGGGAAGCTAATGGCCATAATTGCTGCAACGACTGAACCTGGGAAAATTCAGATAGAGGTAAATTCTAAAGGACTAGAGAGTGCATGCCTAGAAATAGACGCTCAACCGGCTGAAGACAATGAATTAGTTGGGATATCTGCAACGATGAAAAACACTGATACTCCAATTGTGATGGGAGAAGAAGGAGAAATTCCTCTTCGTAAAATTGAAATCATTAGTGAATCTGGGCAATTATTCGACCCAACTAAAACAGACATATTCGTTCATGCTAAACTAATCCCTGCAGACACTTCTTATAGAGAAGTAAAGTGGAGTGTTGTAAACGATGCTGGTATTGAATCGAATATTTCGAAAGTGGAAGTAGCAGGTGATAAAGTAAAGGTTAGTGCTTTAGGAGATGGTGAATTTCGTCTTCGTTGTACAAGTAAGAATGGTACAGATAAAACAAAACTCATTTCCGAGCTAGAGTTTAAGGCAGCTGGTCTCGGAAAAGCCTATAAGGATCCGTACGGATTTATCTCAGCTGGTTTATATGACTACACCAAAGGCGAAGTAACTAATGGGAATGAACGAGGTGTCGCCACAAGTAGGGATGGCGAAACACAAGTAGGATTTCGAGAAATAGACTTTGGAAATTATGGATCAGACAAAATTACGATGCCGATTTTTTCCTTATCAGATGAAGAGTATCCAATCCAAATTTGGGAAGGAATGCCGGATGAAGAGGGCAGTGAGCTATTAGCAGATGTCATTTATCAAAAGCCATCTAAGTGGAATGTTTATCAGGAAGAGACATTCCAATTGTCAAAAAGACTTCGTGGAATTAAATCACTGTGCTTTATCTTACATCAGAAGGTCCATATTAAAGGTTTTTATTTTGAAAAGAAAAATCAAGCGTTTGAACGTAATTATGCGTCTGAGTGTAACCACATCTATGGGGATACCTTTGAAGTAAAAGAAAATTGCGTAGAAGGAATTGGCAATAATGTATCATTAACTTTTGAACAATTTGATTTTACTGAGACAGGGGCAACAAAGCTCATTATTTCAGGAAAGTCACCAATTGAAAAAAACACCATTCATATACGTTTCGCAAACCAAGAAGGCGAAAGCAATCAGATGGTTGAATTTCTTTACTCTGTTGGCTATGAAGAACGTGTATTTGATTTAGAGAAAATAACTGGAATACAAAAAGTAACTTTTGTCTTTTTACCAGGTAGTAATTTTGATTTTGAGTGGTTCCAATTTAAAAGATAGAGCTTAAAATGAAGCTTACCGTACGAATGAAAAAGTACGGTAAGCTTTTTATTGCGTTTTTGGTGATGATGAAATTTTTGTTGGTTAGCATTTGGAAAATAAGAGGGGTTAGAGAAGGAAGTAGGTATTCATAAGTGGATGAAAACTAAAAATCTGAGAGAGCAGGGAAAAGTGGTGTTCATTAAGCAGATGAAAACCAAAGGAGCAGAAAAAGGTAACAGAGAAGTGTTCTCTGAGCCCGAAAGCAAGAGAAGAAGCAGAAAAAGGTAATAGAGAACCGTTCTCTGAGCCCAAAAGCAAGAGAAAAAGCAGAAAAAGGTAACAGAGAAGCGTTCTCTGAGCCCAAAAGCAAGAGAAGAAGCAAGAAAAGGTAACAGAGAAGCGTTCTCTGAGCCCGAAAGCAAGAGAAGGAGCAGAAAAAGGTAACAGAGAAGCGTTCTCTGAGCCCGAAAGCAAGAGAAGGAGCAGAAAAAGGTAACAGAGAAGCGTTCTCTGAGCCCGAAAGCAAGAGAAGAAGCAGAAAAAGGTAATAGAGAACCGTTCTCTGAGCCCGAAAGCAAGAGAAGAAGCAGAAAAAGGTAACAGAGAAGCGTTCTCTGAGCCCAAAAGCAAGAGAAGAAGCAAGAAAAGGTAACAGAGAAGCGTTCTCTGAGCCCGAAAGCAAGAGAAGAAGCAGGAAAAGGTAACAGAGAAGCGTTCACTGTGCCCAAGACAAAGAGAACCAAAACTCTGAGATATCGGGGAAAAGTTTTCATCAAGCGAATGAAAACCAAAAATCCCAGAGGAGAGAAGAAAAGTGGTTTTCATAAAAACAAGTAAAAGCCAAAAAAGCAGCAAATTATCAAATTCCAAATGAAACTTCCCAACACCCAACACCCAGTATTTACTATCCACGAGAATCATACATAGCCTTCCTAATAGATAGACAAAATATACAATGGACTTAAACTTCTTTGTAAGTACATAAGAACATTTCCTAGTAAGCTGAATAATTGCCATTAATCATTATAACCCTTAATATTACAATCAAGACAAGTCATTTATAAAGGCGTATATCCTGAAAAAACGTCTTGAATTACACAAAAGTATCGAGAATTTATAGATGAAGGAAAGAGACTTGTTAAGTAGAAGTCCGTACATATTTTTGTATTGGCAATTCGTAGCATTTCTCGTTCAACACGAGAATATAAGTGAAGGGTAAGGAAGCAATAATACTGGAAGGAGGAAAATAGTGAAAAATATGGATAACAAAAAAGAAGGATCATCCAAGCCAAACGCTCAATTTAATATTTTACGAAATGACCCTACCAAGGGAGATGGTGGGTACGGAGTAGGCTCTATTTCTTTAGAGAATGTGACACCAATTATTATCGATAGAGAAACACAAGAAGTATTTATAGATATGGGTGCTTTGCATGGTAGAAGCAAAGTAGAGCAAAAGGTATTTTTTAAGAATGTGACGAAAGAAGAAGTGGAAGAGCTAGATCCACATAAATATTGGGTCATTTGGATTGCGTTGGACAGAAACCAGAAAGGGGTTCACTATTCTGGTGCAGGTGCTTGCGAAATTTTAGTTGCAACGAAAACGAAAGAAGGAAGCAGAAGGATTTTTGGCTATAAGTCAATGCCAGAGCATGTAAACAGTCTTGATAAAGCAATCAAAAGAAAATTTGTATTAGACATCATGGATGATGAATCCAAACAAGCTTTAAAGAAATTTCTTGTTGATTTTAACAATGAATATTGGGAGAAATCCCCTGAGGAATTGAAAGATAGCCTATAAGAGGAAAGGTGAATGAATTGAAAAAATATGGAATAGATCCAAGCAGAGGCTTGGAGTTTGGAATATATACACTAGGCGATCATTTGCCAAACCCAATCACTGGAGAAAGGGTTTCTGCAGAAGAACGTGTACATGAAATAATTGAATATGCAAAATTGGCAGATCAAGCGGGTCTTGATTTCTTTAGTGTTGGGGAAAGTCATCAAGAATATTTTGTTACACAAGCACATTCCGTTGTGTTATCAGCGATTGCACAAGCAACGAAAAATATTAAAATCGCTAGCTCCTCCACGATAATCAGTACATCGGATCCTGTTCGAGTATACGAAGATTTCGCCACAATTGATTTAATTTCAAAAGGTCGAGCTGAAATCATTGCTGGACGTGCATCAAGAGTAGGATTATTTGATTTATTAGGCTATGATCTTCGTAATTATGAAGAATTATTTGAGGAAAAATTTGAATTATTAATGAAAATTAATGAAGAGGAAGTAGTGAATTGGAGCGGAGAATTTCGTGCGCCGTTAAGAAATGCACAAGTTTTACCACGTCCTAAGAACAGCTTTATTCCGATTTGGCGAGCTGTTGGAGGAACACCAGCAAGTGCAATTAGAGCAGGAATTGCAGGAGCACCAATGTTTATGGCACATTTAGGAGGACCAGCCTCTGTATTTAAACGTACAATAGATGCCTATCGGGAAGCAGCACGAGATAGTGGATTTAACCCAGCAGAACTGCCAGTAGCAACAGCAGGCTTTTTCTACGCAGCAGAATCATCTCAACAAGCATTAAAGGATATGTATCCGCATATTAACGAAGGCATGAAAAAAACGAACGGAGCTGGATTCCCAAAACAACATTTTGCACAGGGAGTAGATCCGCATAATATTATGAATATCGGAAGCCCACAACAAATAATTGAAAAAATTCTTTATCAACATGAAATGTTTGGTCATCAACGTTATATTGCGCAAATTGACTTTGGTGGAATGCCGTTTGAAAAAGTCATGAAAAATGTAGAAATTATTGGTACTGAAATCTTGCCGGCTATTAGAAAATACACGAAAAAATCGGAGGCATAAGAAATATGAAGATTGTTGGATTATCCGGTTCGAAAGTCGGATCGAAAACTAGAACAGCAATGGATTACACAATGAAAACTATTGCAGAACATTATCCAGAAGTGGAGATAACGTTACTCGACTTAGCGGATTATGATATTCCATTTAGTGATGGAAGAAATTATTTAGAGTATGATGGAGATGCTGGATATGTGACCAAAACATTAATGGAAGCTGATGCCATTATTATTGGAACACCGGTTTTCCAAGCATCGATTCCAGCTACGTTAAAAAACATTTTTGATTTATTGCCTCAAAATGCTTTTCGCGATAAAGTCGTTAGTATGTTAGTTACAGCAGGTTCTGCGAAGCATTATTTAATTGTGGAGCAGCAATTAAAACCAATCTTGGCTTATATGAAAGCACAAATTGTGCAAACCTATGTATTTATTGAGGAAAAGGATTTCTATCGAAAAGAGATTACAGATGATGATGTGTTATTCCGCATTGAACGATTAGTGGAAGATACAATTGTATTGACACAGACCTTTTCGGAAATAAGAGAGAAAAAAGAAGCGAAATACGATTTCTAATATAAAGTGGTAGAAATTTACTTCACTTCATTATACTGCAGTTAATTATTATACATTTTAGTCTAATTAGTATTTTAAAAGGAAGAGTAAGAATGGAAGAACTTAAGGGAATTGTCACCATTCAGCGGGATATAGGTTCAGATGTATTGGTAATAAATGATATGCCTTTATCAAAATATTTCACGGGCTATAATGGGGAAAAGATTTCTCTTTCTATTGTTTGTGAAGATGAGAGAACCTATACGTATGAGGGAACAGCAGATATTTTTTACTTTGAAGGGAAACAGCATTACTATAGAGGCACGAAATATGTTGATGACTTCTTCATTGATGATATGGATGTTCGCGAACTATTAGAACACCATGAAAAAGAGTTTATAAAAATAACTCTTTCCAAGATGGAAAATTAAATGGATTAAAAAGCCAGCACTCAAATCTTAACGTGCTGGCTTTCTTTGATGAAAAGGAAAAATAATTATTTAATGTACATACAAAGAATAAAAATTTTTATTTCCAATTCTCTCCTTGTATTTTTTGTTCACCTTTTTCAAATATATGTTATTATCAACATAAGAATACACTAGTTACGTCATTTGGAGGAACATATGAAACGTATCTTTTTTTATACCATTTTAATTATCATTTTTCTGATAGCGGTTGCATATTCCTTATATTCTTATAGACAGGCTCAAATTTATGATCAGAAAATGCAAGAAGTTATTTCAGAGGAGACCCCTTTGCCAAAGTACCATTTTGCGTTAATTGGAGAGGAAATGGATCATGATTATTGGCGTTTAGTGGGGGCAGGGGCAAAAAAAGCTGCGTTAGAGAATGATGTTTTTGTTGAATATGAAGGACCAAAACGTTCGAATCCAGAAGAACAATTAAAACTATTAGATATGGCAATCCAAGCTAAAGTTGATGGCATTATTGTGCAAGCGCTTAACGAAAATTTTACACCACTGATTAATAAGGCTGTTAAGGCAGGAATCCCAGTTATTACGATTGATACAGATGCACCAGAAAGCTTACGCAATGCTGCTTATATTGGGACAGATAATTATTTAGCTGGTCAACTAGCAGGGCAAGCATTAGTAAACGATACTGGGGGAAAAGCAACAATTGGCATCATTACCGGTGGGGTGGATAATGCCTATAATCAGCATCAATTAAGAGTACAAGGATTTAAAGATGCAATAGCTAAGGAAGATGGAATGAAGGTTATTGCGATAGATGAATCAAATCTAACAAGAGTACAAGCAGAAGAGAAGGCTTACAAGATGCTGAAAGAACATGAGGACATTACTGCATTTTATGGAACAAGTTCATTAGATGGAATCGGTATAGTTGCTGCAGCAAGATCATTAAATAAGCAAGATGACTTGTATGTTATCTCATTTGATACATTAGATGAGAATATAGAGTTGTTAAATAAAGGGGATATAAATGCCATTGTGGCCCAGCAACCTTTTGTAATGGGAGAGAAAAGTATTGAAATAATGTTAAATCTCCTAAACCAGAAGTCTATCTCCGTTGTAAATCATACGGATGCAGCAATCATTTATAAAAAAGATATAGAAGCAGTGGTAGAGAAAAAGGTGAATGTTCATGATTAAAATTCGTTCGAAGCTACTGATTTATTTTGGTGTGATTTTACTTTTGCTGTTGCTTTTATTTTGGATTCGAGAACATAGCAATCAACAAGTAAAGAAGTTATATGATGAGAATATGGAATATTTTTTCTTGTTAAATGAAATCACAAAGGAAACGAATCAGACATATCAATCACTGCAAATTTATGTTCATGAACCATTGGAGGAAAATTTAGATTTATACGATGTTGAAAAAAATAAGTTTAATGATCTACAGCAACAGTTCATTGCGATTGAAAAAGAAGGAATTCCTAAGAAGAACCTAGTAAATATGATGGACAATTTCCGAGAGCAAACGGAGAAAACAGTAAAGGGAATGGAAAACCAAGATATCCAACAATATTCTAGTTCCTTTAAGGAAGTAGAAAAGACATCGAGCTATATTCATGAGAAAGCACTTGATTTAATTGATGTAAAGCTAACAGAATATCAAGAAGTTTCGTATCTCTTAGATAAAAAAATTGTTCACACGAAAAATATAGGAACTACAATTCTATTTTCTATTATTCTATTGAGTATTTTATTTGCATTATGGTTTTCTAATGGAATAACGAGAACCATTGGCCGTCTGACAAGAGAAGCAGAGGAAATTTCAGCAGGGAGATACGATGGTGCAGATATTGTTGTATCTCAAAAGGATGAGCTTTGGTTTCTAACGAAAACTTTTAATGAAATGAAAAAAAACATTTTAGAGTCGGTTAGTCAAATGGAAGAAAAAGCAAAATTAGCTCAATTACTGAAGGAGATGGAATTAAAGAGTCTGCAAAATCAAATTAATCCTCATTTCCTTTTTAATACACTGAATACTATTTCGAAAACCGCTTATATTGAAGGGGCAGAGCGAACATGTGAATTAATCTCTTCCGTTTCAACTTTACTTCGTTATAATATTGGCAGTCTGGATCGCCAAACGATATTAAAGGATGAAGTGGTAATTGTGAGGGAATACTTTTTTATCCAAAAAACACGTTTTGGCCAAAGAGTGGAATTTAAGGAAGAGATCGACCCAGCTTGTTTATCGATACCGATTCCATGTCTTACCTTGCAGCCAATAATAGAAAATGCATTTATACATGGAATTGAAAGTATGGCAAAAGGGGCTATTATTACTGTATCAATCTATGAAAAAAATCAAAAAATATGGATAGAAGTAACGGACAATGGAGTAGGGATGGCTCAGGAGACAATCGACCAATTAATGGACTTGAGGGAGGATAGAGAAAAATCTACAACGAATAAAGGCTCTGGCCATTCTACTGGAATAGGGATGAGTAATGTGATTAAAAGGATTAAATTATTCGATAAAAATAGTCAGGTAAAGATTCGTTCAACTCTGGGCGAAGGTACATCAGTGAACATTAGCTTGAATAAAGATAGGAAGGGGGCTTATTCGTGATAAAAATAATGCTAGTAGACGATGAACCGATTGAAAGAGAAGGACTGAAGCTCATGCTTAGCCGAAATCGCTCTAATTTTGAAGTCATTGCAGAAGCGGAAAATGGGAAAGAAGCAGTTGAGCTTGCTATTTCCCAAAAGCCAGATTTAGTATTTATGGATATTAAGATGCCAGAATTTGATGGGATTGAAGCGATAAGACAGATACATGCCTCCCATCCAACTATTAAGTATGTAATGGTTTCTGCTTTTGATACATTTGATTATGCACGGGAAGCAATGAAATTTGGTATTAAAGAATATTTACTTAAGCCGAGTAAGGTTTCGGAAGTTTTAGAGGCTTTTGACGGAATGGCCGAAGAGATTGAACAAGAAAAGCAAGAGGTCATGATAAAGCAGGAAATGAATCATCGGCTGGAGAGAGTAAGCTCGTTTATTGAAATGGAATTTATTGTATCTTTTATTATGGACTATGTATATGAATTTAACCAAGAAGAGTGGGATGAATGGCTAGATCTTGAACAGAAGCAAGGCTTTGTCGCCGTTTTTTCCTTTGCATCAGAGAACCAGCATCCAAGTAGAGAAGTGAAAAGCCAGTGGTATCGAATACTAAAACAAGCGTTACAGGAACAAAACCTACAATGTTTGGTTGGGCCATTAACGGGGTTCCAAGTTCCGATATTAACATTAATTAATCAAAATGAGAAACCAAATGTTGAAATAAGAGATGACTTTGCACCAAAGATAATTCATGTTGTGCAGAATCAACTTGAACAGTGCCATATATATGCAGGTGTGGGGACGCTTGTCTCAAATGTGCAACAGTTTTCTGATTCCTATAAAGAGGCAATCTATGCGTTAGAGCTCGTGCATAGCCATCCAAGTGCAGCCTATATGACTTATAATAATCGAGTGAAACAAAAACGAAAAGAGCTAATTCCTTTTGAGGTGGAAAAAGAATTACTGGATGCGGTTAAGAAAGGGGAAGTTCAAAAAGGATTGCAAATGTTCGAAACCTATTTTCAAACTATTCAGCAGGCATCTGATTTTCAACTAAGCATGATTCATAAAGCAATCGAGAATTTCTTTATCATCTTAATTCGTTCAATGAAGGAGCTAGGGTTTGAAGAAGAAATTGAAACGAGTTTAGGAAAATTTGATAACTCCATGCAAATAAAAGAGGCAGCGAAAGCACACTTATTGCTCGTTATAAAGCATCTTGGAGAGTGGCGATCAAATGGGATACGCGCATTATTGTTGCAAGTAAAAGACTATATGGATAAAAATTTTTATAAAGCTATTTCGCTTGAAGAAGTCGCCAACCATATTGGAATAAGCTCCTATTATTTAAGTAAATTATTTAAAGAACGATTCCAGGTAACATTTATTGACTATTTAACGAAAACACGTTTAGAAAAGGCGAAAGAGCATTTATTAGATCCCAATGTGCCATTGAAGGAAATTGCGTTAAACATAGGTTATAAAGATCCCAACTATTTTAGTAGAGTATTTAAAAAAGAGACGGGAATGAGCCCGAGTGAATATAGACTAAAATATCAGCAGTAAAAACAGCGATCATTGGTCGCTGTTTTTTTAGTGCTGAGCATTGCTAAACAATCCTTAATAAAACAAAGAGAAGTAAGGATTTTACAAGAAAGTCTAGATGATAACAAAAAAGTGAAGATGAAAGTGCTATCAAGAATACGCTTTCGTGATAATTTAATAGTATGAAATGAATGAATGAAGTGCTTTATTAAATAGAAATGAAAACGGAATCATCTTAGTATTGTTAGGTTAGGAGGTTAGTAGACTAAAAATTACTAAGAATACTAAAAAAGTGATTATTATTAGCTGAAATGAAAAGGCTATCAGTAATCATAAGAGGGGAGGAAAGAAGGAGATTAAGTCTCTTTCAAACATATGGTAAATAAAAATATATAAGTTGAATTTAAAAGATTCTCCTTCATCTGTGTAGGGTAATAGTAAGAAAAGCCCACACGAGAGGATGAGAATAATGTCTACTGCCAATCAGGAAACGCTTCTTGTCATGGAAGCCATGAAGGAAACCGATGACAGACGCATGTTCGAACGGTACCAGGTAATCTATCTCCATCTTCAAGGCTATAAGCAGAAGGAGATTTCAAATATTGTACTTCGTTCAAATAAGACAATATCTTCTTACATCCAGGCTTACCGGAAAGACGGTCTGGACGGACTGGAGATGGGCCAGTCTCCCGGTGCACCAAGGAAACTCACTGAAGAGCAGGAACATGAACTCGTACAGGTTATTGCTTATAAAACCCCACACGACGTTGGTTATGAAAATCATTACAACTGGACGCTTTCCATCATGCGTGATTTCATCCAGCGGGAGTGGAGACAAATCTATACACTCCGTGGAGTTTCAAGGCTTCTTGAAGACTTGGGACTCAGCTATACCAGGCCGACTTACACCCTAAAAAAAGCAGACAGGCAAAAGCAGGAGGAATTCAGGAATGAAACCTTTCCTGCTTTAAAAAAAAGCTTTTGAACGAGGAAATCGACCATCTCCTGTTTGAGGATGAGTCTATGATCAGGGACTACCAGGCCATCCAGCGTTCCTGGTTCCTGAAAGGAAAACAAAGGCTAATCCCCACCTATGGCCAGCACAGGGGAGCCAAACTCCTGGGGATACTCAACTATGAAACCGGTGAAGTTTTCGTAGCCGAGGCTGAACGGTACGATGCCGAAGTTTTCCTTGAATTCCTTAAGATTGTCCTGGATAAGTATCCGGACGGGAAGATTGCCATGGTATTGGATAATGCAAGGATCCACCATGCCAGACTAATCCAGCCTTTCCTGGAAGAAAACAGTTCACGGCTTGAATTGATCTTCCTACCTCCTTACAGTCCGGAACTTAATCTGATGGAGGGTTTTTGGAAATGGATGAAGGAAACCATCATTAATAATGTCTTCTATTCGAGAGTCCAGGACATCCGGATCAATGTCCGTAAGTTCGTAGTGGACATTGGTTCTAAAGCCGATGTAGTCATAAACAGGCTTTGTGTAAGAATGTAAGTCTTTAATTCAACCTATATAGTTATTTTTATATTGTACTAATCACGTTGGTTGCGACACTTGGAGGCTTGTTATTTGGTTATGATACAGCAGTAATTTCTGGAGCAGAAGGATCCCTTCAAGCCTATTTTTCAGATGGATTAGGTCTTAGTTCCCTTGTACATGGAATTACCGTTTCAAGTGCTTTAATAGGTTGTATTATTGGTGGGTTTATATCTGGTTACTTCGCTACAATTTTCGGACGCAAATATTCCCTTATTATTGCAGCGGTACTATTTTTAATTTCAGCTCTTGGATCTGCGTTTCCAGAATTTTTGTTTTTCACACAAGGAGAACCAAGCTATGCTCTACTCATTACTTTTAACATCTATCGAATTATTGGGGGAATTGGTGTCGGCTTAGCTTCAGCAATCTCACCGATGTATATCGGGGAAATGGCACCTCCAAAAATTAGAGGTACATTGGTTTCTTTAAACCAATTTGCGATTATCTTTGGAATGCTTGTCGTTTATTTTGTAAACTGGGGTATTGCAAGTGGGCAAACGTTGGAATGGTTAAATGACATTGGTTGGCGCTATATGTTCCTATCTGAAGCAATACCTGCAATCCTATTCTTGGTGTTATTATTCACGGTTCCAGAAACACCACGTTATCTCGTGTCGAAGAATCAGGATGAAAAGGCAATGACTGTTTTGTCCAGAATATATGAAAAAACAATGGCCAAAGCGACTATGTTTGAAATTAAGGCATCCTTTAATGAAAACAATAAATCAAAAGCAAAGCTGTTTACTTTCGGCAAAAAAATTGTAGTTGTTGGAATATTATTATCAGTCTTTCAGCAATTCGTTGGAATCAATGTAGCTCTCTATTATGCCCCACGTATTTTTGAAAGCATGGGTGCGGCAAGAGATGCTTCCATGTTCCAAACGATTATTATGGGCTTAGTCAATGTTGTGTTTACTCTTATCGCCATCTTTACGGTTGATAAATTTGGACGTAAGCCACTATTAATTATTGGTTCTGTTGGAATGACAATTGGTATGTTTGGAGTAGCTGCTATGGCTTTCTCAAACAAAATTGGCATTGCGACCTTGATATTCATTATTATTTATACTGCATCCTTTATGATGTTATGGGGACCAGTAGTGTTGGTGCTAATCTCAGAAATCTTCCCGAATAGAGTTAGAGCACAAGCTGTTGCAATTGCGGTAGCAGCACAATGGGCAGCAAACTACTTTATTTCTTCCACATACCCAGCGATGATGGAGGTAAGTGGTGGCTTAACCTATTCCTTCTATGGAATTATGAGTCTATTATCAGCACTATTTATTTGGAAGTTTGTACCTGAAACAAAAGGTAGATCATTAGAAGAACTGGAGAAAATTCTTGTTAATTCGCAGAAAAAGGATGAAGATGTAGCGTAAGTATTGATGGGAAAAGCAGGGGGGATAGTCCTCTGCTTTTCTTTTAATTTTTGGAGAAGTTGATGGTTTTGGCTGAAAAGGGAGTGTTTTGGCTGATAAAAAACAAATTTGGCTGAAAAGGGAGTGGTTATGGCTGATAAAAAACAAATTTGGCTGAAAAGGGAGTGGTTATGGCTGATAAAAAACAAATTTGGCTGAAAAGGGAGTGGTTATGGCTGATAAAAAACAAATTTGGCTAAAAAGGGAGTGGCTTTGGCTGATAAAAAACAAATTTGACTGAAAAGGGAGTGAGTTTGGCTGAAAAAAACAAATTTAGGCTGAAAAGGGAGTGAGTTTGGCTGAAAAAAACAAATTTAGGCTGAAAAGGGAGTGAGTTTGGCTGAAAAAAACAAATTTAGGCTGAAAAGCGAGTGGTTATGGCTGATAAAAAACAAATTTAGGCTGAAAAGGGAGTGGTTATGGCTGAAAAAATCAAATTTCAGCTTAAAATAAGTAGGTTTAACAGAATAAATTAATATATACATACTTGTTTTACAAAAATTTTGAATAATAAATGAAAAATACCTCTTCTATACGATTGTATCCAATATTGAGTGTATGCTAAGATTAAATGGAATTTTGTAATGAACGGAGGTTTTCCTTTTGACAGCATCAATGAGATTAAGATTCCCAATTTTCAACGTTAATTAAATACGTGGATGTTCTTCTTATAAGAAGAAATGGGATTGGTCTGTCTATTTATTGGAAACCTGAATATATGGTTAATAATAAGAGGGAAGAATACCATATCTTCGCTCTTTTCTCTGCGCCTTAGTAAAGATAGGTAGACTTATTCTAACTAATCAAAATGAATGTGAGGTTTATGAATGAGTACAGTTAATCATAAAGAAAATTGGTATCGGAATATCGTGTTATTTCTTAGTAGCCAGACGATATCTTTGTTTGGATCGTCACTCGTCCAATATGCGATAATGTGGTATATAACGCTAACAACAGAATCTGGTTTAATGATGACAATCTATATTTTATGTGGGTTTCTTCCAACCTTTATTTTATCGCCAATAGCTGGTGTATGGGCAGATCGCTATAACCGGAAACGGCTAATTATGTTATCAGATGGGCTTATTGCTTTTGCTACGTTGGTGTTGGCCATTCTTTTTTTTATAGGATATGATCCAATTTGGCTGCTCTTTGTGATGGCAGCAGTTCGAGCATTTGGAACAGGGATTCAAACACCATCTGTTGGGGCAATATTGCCCCAAATTGTTCCAAAAGATAAGCTGACAAAGGTAAATGGTGTTAATGGGAGCATTCAAGCTATTATTATGTTCATTTCACCGATGGTAAGTGCTGCATTATTAACATTTGCATCTATTGAAACAATCTTTTTCATTGATGTTGTTACAGCAGTGCTTGCGATCATTACCTTGCTTGCCTTTTTAAAGATTCCAGCACATAAAAGGGCAACGGAAACCCAATCGACTAGTTATTTTAGTGATTTTAAAGAAGGACTGAAGTATGTAAATAATCATGCTTTTTTGAAAAAATTCTTTTTCTTTTTTGCGATTTTTTTCGTGCTTATGGCGCCGGCAGCATTCTTGACTCCTTTGCAGGTTACTCGTAGTTTTGGAGAGGATGTCTGGCGATTAACTGCAATAGAAATTGCCTTTTCCATTGGAATGATGATAGGGGGAGGCGTCATTGCATCATGGGGCGGCTTTGAAAATAAAATAAAAACAATGACACTTGCAAGCTGCATGATGTCTATTTAGTTTTCATGGCCATATTTGGTTTGGCTATGCCAATCTTTAATACGCCAACCACTGTTTTATTGCAGGAAAAAATAGAAGAAGGATTTTTAGGAAGAGTCTTCGGTGTAATGGGAATGATTTCTACTTCTATGATGCCCATTGGAATGCTAATATTCGGTCCAATTGCTGATTTCATGGAAATCGAATGGTTATTAATAGGAACGGGAGTGTTTATCATTATCTTGTCCATTTTCTTAGGAAGAGACAAAGTACTTATGGAGGCAGGAAGGTCTGCTCTTCCGGAATCGCTTCAGAATTAATGGGAATAAAATAAAATTTGAATCCACGAAAAATGATTTAGACTTAGCTAGCGCTTGTTGCATTAGCTAAGTCTTTTTTGCTTTTGTATAACCCAATATAAAGCAATTTTGAAAAAGTTCTTTTTCACAAGGAATGAAATTCACTATTGTTTCTTGTATAATGAATAAATGTATAGGGAACGGTAAAAAATCAGGAAACGTTTAATTGATTTTTAAGCGTCAACGAGGGATAGGAATGAAGAAAAAAAGAAAATCAGCAACGAACACCATTATTATTTTAATAATGGTTATATATTTTGGCTATTTATTTACTAGTAGTACGATTAAACAAAATAATGAACAAAGATTATTGAAGTACTTACCGGATATTTCAAATGAGCTAGAATCAAATGAGTTAAATGCAGAGGAGCTAGCACCAATATTACTTGCAATAATGGATCAAGAAAGTCATGGAAAAGGAAATGATCCGATGCAATCCTCTGAATCAGCAGGCCTGAAAAGAAATGCAATTGAAGACCCTTCAGAAAGTATAAAACAAGGAGTTTTTCATTTTGCTGAAATGTACAAGTATGGCGAGAAACAAGGGGTCGATCTTGAGGCAATTATCCAGAGCTATAATATGGGACCAGGTTATATTGACTTTATTGTCAGTAACAATCTAGTCGAACATAGTGAGGAATCGGCAAAAAACTATTCGGAATATATGGTGGAACGATCACCAACACTTTATACATGTAATAACGACAAGTTCAATTTTAGATACCCATATTGCTATGGGGACTTTACTTATGCAGAAAAAGTCACAGCTAGGGTAGAAGAAATGAGCAGTATGATTGAAGAATATGCTCGAGAATTATAGGAGGAATATAGAAATGAAGCTTTACAAATCGGTACTTGAATTAATAGGCAATACCCCAATTGTTCAATTAAATAAAATCCCTGAAAAAATTGGGGCGGAAGTGTATATAAAGCTAGAATCTTTTAATCCTGGTGGCAGTGTGAAAGACCGTGCCGCTTTAAATATGATTGAAAATGCAGAAAAAGAAGGCAAGCTTATTCCAGGTAAAAGTACCATTATTGAACCAACATCAGGAAACACAGGGATAGGAATAGCAATGGTAGCTGCAGTGAAAGGATACCGTTGCATTATTACGATGCCAGATAATGCAACAAAAGAGCGAGTGCAGATTTTAAAAGCATATGGGGCAGAGGTTCATTTAACACCGGGAAGCAGACGCATGCAAGGAGCGATTGATGAAGCGAATCGTTTAGCAAGTGATATTACTGATAGCTTCATTCCAATGCAATTTGAAAATCCGGCCAATGCTGATGCCCATCGTGGAACGACAGCTGTGGAAATTAATGAAGCTTTTGATGGAAAGTTAGATGCACTGGTATTGACTGCTGGCACAGGTGGAACGGTTACAGGAGTCGGCGAAGAATTAAAGAAAATGATTCCTGGTATAAAAATATATGTAGTAGAGCCATTCGGTTCTCCAGTTTTATCAGGTGGAAAACCAGGTCCTCATAAAATTCCAGGAACGGGCCCTGGATTCATTCCTAAGATTCTAAATCGTGATATTTTTGATGAAATATTACTAATTAAAGATCCCGATGCGGAAGTAATGGCAAGACGACTTGCAGCAGAAGAAGGCATTTTTGTAGGTGCATCAGGTGCTTCAAGTGCGCATTTTGCTGTGCAAATCGCAAAAGAACTTCCTCCGACAGCTAAAGTGCTTTGCATAGCACCAGATACGGGGGAACGTTATTTATCATCAGATTTGTTTGTTTAAGCGATATTTAAGTGGGTAGTCCTTGTTGGGCTGCCTTTTATTTTTAGAAAAAGGGAATTTGTGATATTGGAGTTAGGCTGAATATGTATGAATCGTTGAATTATCCATCTACTAAGTCCTAAAAGAATAAGCTCCCGTTTAAAACGGAAGCACTCCAATATAGTAGCCAATAATAGTAAAAAGCAGGCACCAAAGGAAGGAACCGATAGAGGCAAAAAGGATATATTTTGATAGATTCATGCCAGATACACCTGAAAAGTAGGAGGTCAATCTTCTAACGCCGGGTATGAAATTAGCAATGATAATTGTCCATGGACCATATTTATCAAACCATTTTTCCACTCTTTCTAATTTTGCAGGAGTAAGCTTTATCCATTTTCCGTGTGTAAGCAGGAATGGTTTGCCTATTTTTCTTCCTAAAGTGTAATTAATAATCATGGCGCTTAGAGCACCAATAAAGCAAATAATATCTGCAAGAAGAAAATTCATCACGGAAATAGAAGTAAGATAACCTACAAAGGTTAATAATGCTTCATCTGGTATAGGAATACCAAGACCACTTAATGCAAAAAGAGCGAATATGGCAATGTACCCATAGTGGGAAATGAAAGGTATAGATGCACTCATTTATTTACTCCGTTCTTTTTCTGTAAACATTCACTCAGGCAAAGCCTCAAGAGTACGCCTTTCTTATCATACAGGGAAAAGAATAAAATTGGGAGGGCTTTTACTTGAAAAATGTTGGAAAGGTTTGGAGCTAAGACGTTATTTCAGAATAGAGACATTCGGTTCTACATACAATCTTCTTTTTCTTTGGCTGTTTTCGTAAAGTTTGTTGCGATTACCCGCAGCCGGAATACACTTCGCTTTCCGTGGGGCTAAGCTTAAGCCTCCTCAGCTTCGCCTCCGGGGTCTCAGACTGTCTCGCTAATCCCACAGGAGTCTTCTGTATTCCGGCTGCTAATTGTTTCCTATTAATTCTTTTTTCCTATTGAAAAAACAACAATTCTTTAGAAAACAGCCTTTTCTTTTCAAAATTACACCTTCACATATTTGAAAAAGTAACCATTATTTACTTTAATGAGCATATCATAAATATGTTGGCACTATCGTTGAAATTACTCCCGTATGATTTGACTTTACACGTTATTTGGATTACTTTAATCACAAATAGAAAATTGTCTGAGGGAAAATGAAAGATTCTAGAAAAGAAAATAAGGAGGTTTTTTGAAAGATGAGAACAACAATTGAAAAAGCACTTTCCTTAGGTTTAGGTTTAGCGATTGCTGGTAAAGAACAAGTAGAGAAAACAGTAGAAGAGTTAGTGAAAAAAGGAGAAGTAAGCAAAAATGAGTCAAAGGATTTAATCAATCACTTGATTCAAAAGGGAGAGGAAATGAAAGGCCAGCTGGAAACAGTTGCAAAAGAAAAGGTTAATGCTGCATATGCAGAAATGAAGTTAGCCACTTTAGATGATGTGAAGAAATTAGAAAAAAGAATAGAGGCATTAGAAAGAAAAAATCTCGACGAATAAAGTGGGTTTGTAAATGGGTGTAAGTAAACGTATTAGACAGATGAAAAGATATCGGAAAATCACGTCTATTCTCGCTCGAAACGGAATGGGTTTCTTTTCTAATAAAATGGGACTGGAGGAGAAGTTTTTTTTTCATAAAGAACATCCTCCTAAAAGTACGGGACGTCGCATCCGCTTAGTTCTAGAAGAACTTGGAACAACATTTATTAAGCTTGGACAAATTGCCAGCACACGTCCTGACTTAATTCCTCCAGAAATCATTAATGAGCTAAAAGATTTGCAAGATCAAGTACCTCCGTTTACATATGGAGAGGCAGTACGGATTTTGGAAGAAGAATTAGGTGATTCTGTAGATCACCTGTTCAAGCATTTTTCTGAGGATCCTCTAGCCGCAGCGTCCATTGGTCAAGTGCATAAAGCTATCCTTAAGGATGGGACAAATGTTGCTGTAAAGATACAACGTCCTAATATTCAGGCAATCATCGAAACAGATTTAGAAATTATTGCTGATTTAGCTCGAATAGCTGAAAATACATGGGCATGGGCGAAGCAATATGGCCTTCGTGAAATAGTCGATGAACTAGCAAAAGGGCTGCTTATTGAACTTAATTATAGTATAGAAGCACGAAATATGGATCGTTTTTTCGAGCAGAATAAATCGTTGGGCTATGTTGTTATTCCCTCTGTCTATTGGGATTATTCCACAAAGAAAGTATTGACGATGGATTATATAGAGGGAATAAAGTTATCTGATTACAATCGCTTAGATGAAGCAGGAATCAATCGTGAATTACTTGCTGAAAGGTTAGCATACACGATATTCTACCAGATTTTAGAAGTCGGTCATTTCCATGCAGATCCTCATCCTGGAAATGTTCTTGCACTCCAGGATGGGAGAATCGTTTTATTAGATTTTGGAATGGTAGGACAACTTTCATCTTATACGAAAAAGAATTTTGCCTCTTTTGTGGTCGCTCTTCGCAATAAAAGCACGAAAGGAATCATCCGCGCTATTTCTGATTTAGGAATGATTCCTGAGAATGTGGATATAAAAAAATTAACGGCTGATGTAGAGGAAATGCGCGATAAATATTATGATATTCCCTTGCAAGATGTAAGCGTCGGGGAAGCAATTAATGATTTATTTTTCATTGCATTCCGTCACAATATCCGAATCCCATCGGAGTTAACGCTTTTAAGTAAGTCATTGATGACAATGGAGGGAGTAGTCGTTGCACTAGATCCTACTTTTAGCGTATTTGATGTGGCTGAACCTATTGGTAAGAAGCTTTTCTTAGATAAACTTAAGCCTTGGAAAATAATTAAAAGCATTGCGGAAGAGATTCCAGAATATTTTGCTTCTCTTAAAGATATTCCGTTAACTGCTAAACAGTTTATGGGAATTCTACGAAAAGGAAAAGTAGAAGTAGAATTTACATCACCACAATTGGAATTATTAATAAAAAAGATGGATCGATTTAGCAACCAGATAGCTTTTAGTATTGTTTTACTTGCTCTAAGTATTGTTATGGTTGGTTTAATTATTGGTGTTGCTCTTAGTGGGGTACAAACAATTCTCTGGAAATTTCCGATTATTGAAATCGGCTTTTCGATTGCGATGCTAATGGTTGCCTGGCTTATTTATTCGATTTTTCGTTCTGGCAGGTTTTAGCTATGAGAACCTTCCCATTTATACTAAATTAAAAAGTGCCAAAGACTCTTTAAAGAGTTTTTGACACTTTTTTTATGGATGAAAGGAAGTATTTCTCTACCTAAACGGATGCCATACGTTTTTCTTAATAGTTATCCTTTTTCATGGCGATAAATAAGAAGATAACTACCTCCACCAAGTATTAATAATAAGGATCCAAACAGTAAGAAGGAATAATTAGTTGTTGCTGTATCAGGTAGTTGGTTTCCTGTTGCTGTAACCTCTAAAGAATCATCTGTAGCGTCATTCCCTTGGGAATCTTCAAGGGAATTTATGGCATCGTCTGCAACATTTTCATTATTCTTACCTGGTCCGACTTCCGAATTTCCCTCATCTTCATCTATTGACTCAGCTGGCACTTCTTCCATATCATTCTCGTCAGGTGTATCTACTGGTGTTTCATCTTCAGCTACTTGTTTCTCTTTTACAGTAATACTTGCTTCGATTCGATTTTTGGTATCTTTTGTTTCTACTAGTATAGAAGCTGATCCTTCCGCAATTCCAGTTACTAATCCTTCTTCATTTACGGTAGCGACATCTGTATTAGAGCTAGTCCAAATTAGTTCTATACTATCCGTAGTATTCTCTGGGAGAATGGATGCTTCTAACTGGAAGGTCTGTCCAACTTCTATGCTGATAGTTGTTTGATTCAGTTCAATCGACTCGATTGGAAACAAAGGATCAACTTGGTATTCATTAACAGCAACCGTACCACTCACTTCATTCCCAACTAATACCAGTGGTTTCTTAGTGGGACTGTCTTCTACCGGAATAAAGGCAAGGCCTTCTGGACCAACGTCACTACTGATAGCATTTGAAAAATCTCTTGTATTAATATAATTAGTGAATGTTGCATTTGATGGATTTGTAATATTGTACGTCATGACACCACTAATACGTTCTAAGCCAATAAATGCATAAAGATCGTTGCCAATCGTTCCTACTTTTACATCTTCTGGTTCAGGGCCTTTTTTGGCACTTCTTTTTTCAAATACATCATCATCGTTTGACCAGTTGAAATAGTCTGGATATCGCTCTGCTGTAATCTTTTCGAATTCACTTCCACTATCAAATACTAGTTCCATTGTGTCAGCATTCCAAATCGAGAAAGAACGTCCACCTAGAGTATAGATTGCATCGTTTCCGCGGTCTGTCAGTACTTCTAATTTGTCATAATCACCAGAGTTTTTCATCTGTTCAAATGCTGCTTCTGCCTCTTCTTTAGTAAATCCTTTAAATAGAGAAGAATCTAGTTGGATTGAATCTTTGACCTTTTTGAAATCTTCTATGTTAACAAATTCTTCCCATTCTGTTGCATCGCCTTCATTTGCTGTCAATAAATAAGTAGTGCCATCCTTTTCAACTACCTCAATCGAATCTGGCATATACACGCCTAATATTGGTAAGGATTCGATTTCAATTTTATCGTTTCTTGCTGCATCCAAACCATTTTCCGGTAATGAATGATCTTTGAATCCTAATGACTTTACAGAAAGAACTTTGCCTGTTTCTACATTAATTCTTGCAATGGCATTATTTTCTTGGAGAGATATGAATGCTGTTTTGCCATCCGTAGAAAGTCCGATATATTCAGGCTCTAAATCTCGAACTGCATCAGCTAGAGTACCATTGTTCCGGATATGTACATCCGAATCTATTACTGTAGTATCATCAAATAGAATGGTATTTGCTTGTTTCTTTTCATAATTAATAATTGTAACAGAGCCTTTTGGATCAACACCATTTTCTAAGCCTAATCTTGGTTCTCCTTCATTTGCAGATAGAATATACTTGCCGTCTTTTGATATAACGACATTATCAGGCTGAATACCAGCTTCAAATGTATGTAGGATATTCCCCTCATAATCCATGATAACGATACGTCCATTTTTGGAATAATTTTCATCTTGAACTGCTGCTGCGACAATTTGTTTCTCCGTATTAATGTCAATGCTAGTTAAATCCCCATATTGAAAGCTATCACTGTTAAGTAGTTCTGCTATATTAATAGATTTCTCTTTGGACAAATGTTGAAGTGTATTGGATTCTAAAGATGATAAAGCTACTATATCAATTGTTTGTTGCTTTCCATTAATAACATAGAATTTATGAATATCTGGGTTGTACTTTACAATTTCCGCTACACCACCATCTTTATCTGAAAATCCAGTACTGTAAGAGGCAATTTTACTAACATTGATTGAATCTGAAAAGGTTGCAGCGCTTACAGAAGATGGGGCGGCGATATAGTTAGATAAACCAAGTAAGCATGTAACTGATAAAGCACTAATCATTTTTGTGAATGTATTCTTCATTTTCTCCTCCTCATAAATTGTAGATATTTGTAGTACATACTTTGTATAGTAAAGGGTAATTTTTGGATGGTGATGTCAGAATTGTAATTTTATTGTTTAGAATAGGTAAAGATAATAAGGATTATCCGGAAATATTTGGATGTTTGCTGTGTGCGTTCAGATTGGTATAGGTAAACAATAAAAAAAACAGGAGGAGTGTGCAAATGAAAGCTGTCACTTTTCAAGGAACAAAGGATGTTCAAGTTAAACAAGTGGAAGATGCAAAGCTCCAAAAGAAAGACGATATTGTTGTGCGAATTACCTCAACAGCTATTTGTGGTTCAGATTTACATATATATAAAGGAGCTTTACCAACTGAAAAAGACTATGTAATCGGACATGAGCCAATGGGGATTGTAGAAGAGGTAGGTCCAGAAGTAACAAGAGTTAAAAAAGGAGATCGTGTAGTGCTCCCATTTAATATTGCTTGTGGACATTGTTATTATTGTGAACATGATATGGAAAGCCAGTGTGATAATGCAAATCCTAATAAGGATATTGCCGATACAGGAGCCTATTTTGGTTTCACAGAGCGATATGGTGATTATCAAGGAGGACAAGCTGAATTATTACGTGTCCCATATGGAAATTTTGTGCCCTTTGTTATCCCAGAGTCCTGTGAATTAGAGGATGAAGCCCTGCTATTTATGTCTGATGTGCTTCCAACTGCTTATTGGAGTGTTGAAAATGCGGGGGTAAAGGATGGCGATACAGTTGTTGTATTGGGCTGTGGTCCTGTGGGGTTAATGACCCAAAAATTTGCTTGGATGAAAGGGGCAAAGCGAGTTATTGCCGTTGATAATATTCCTTACCGCCTAAACCATGCCAAAAAAATGAATCAAGTAGAAATTGTTAATTTCGATAATCATGAGGATACAGGTAACTATATCAAGGAATTGTCTTCTGGAGGTGCAGATGTAGTAATAGATTGTGTAGGGATGGACGGAAAGAAAACGCCAATGGAAGCAATCGGGCAAAAATTAAAACTTCAAGGAGGAACACTCAGCGCTATTGAAATTGGTATGAATGCAGTGCGCAAATTCGGAACGATGCAATTAACAGGAGTTTATGGCTCGAAATATAATATGTTTCCATTAGGAACTATTTTTGAGCGCAACATTACAGTTAAAACTGGACAAGCGCCAGTTATTCATTATATGCCAATGTTATTTGATTGGATTACGAATGGGAAAATCGATCCAACGGAAATCATTACACATCGCATTTCTTTAGATGATGCAAGTAATGCCTACCAGATGTTTAATGATCATGAGGATAAAGTGATTAAGGTTATCCTTAAACCATAATTGTGAAAAAGCCATCGAACGAGTTCGGTGGTTTTCACATGTTTAGTCTGCAGCTAAATATATGGCAATTTATCGACGATTTGTCTCTATCCATATGTTTCTACTATAAAAACCTTTATAATATACATGTATATTCACTAGTGTCGCATTAAAATAATTCAACATAGCTAAATAAATTAAATTTTCCGCAAATAAACTTTTCTATAAAAAAAGCCTTTATAATGGGTTGGTGGTAGTAACCTATCCAAATCCAAAATAAAGGACTAACGCATGGATAAGTTTACACGAAAAACATCATTTGAACAATGGCTTTCACCTATTTCCAACAATTTGTTGGAGGAACAAGTGAAAAACTATCATTTAAATTA